>CAZSDG010000001.1:0-11716 GCA_964605575.1 uncultured Muribaculaceae bacterium
TTGCTGATCAAAATTTAAAAACCCTAATCGATTTAAGAATAATGAAAACAATTAAGGGTAATAAAGGAAAAAATGGAAGTGGAAAGAATCAACACGGTAAATCAGCTGAGGATGTTATTGTCAAAGTACCAATTGGAACAACTGTAATAGATGCTGAAACAGGAATGATTGTAGATGATCTTACTTTGGATAAACAAACTGTAGTTGTTGCCTACGGTGGTCGTGGTGGTCGAGGAAATAAATCCTTTGCCACTCATAATAATAAAGCTCCGAGAATATCCGAGTACGGCGAACCAGGTGAAGAAAGAATTATTAAATGCGAACTTAAAGTGCTAGCTGATGTCGGCTTAATTGGAATGCCAAGTGTTGGTAAAAGTACTATTCTTAGTATGATAAGTGCTTCAAAGCCGAAAATAGGTGCCTATCACTTTACAACACTTAGTCCAAATTTAGGTGTAGTTAAATACAATGATTTTGCTTTCACAATTGCAGATTTACCTGGATTAATTGAAGGTTCATCAACTGGTCTTGGTTTAGGAGATAAGTTTTTAAGACATGCTATGAGAACAAAAATTCTTGCTCATGTTATTGACATGGGTTCATTCGAGGGCCGAAATCCAATTAATGATTATGAAATTATTCGTAAGGAAATAGACAATTACAGTGATAAGTTAGCTAAAAAACCAGAAATAATAATTGCTAATAAAATGGATTTAGAATTAGCAAATAAAAATTTAATAGACTTTAAGAAAAAGTATCCAAAGTTAAGAATATATGAAATAAGTGCAATCTCTAATCAAGGTTTAGACATCTTAATAAATAACTTAGCAAAAATGGTTAATGAATTAGAAGTTGAATCTATTTATGAAGAAAGTGACTTAGAAACTCACATTATATATAAATTTAAAGAAGACAAACCCTATAAAATTGAAAAAATTGGTAGTGATTGGCATGTTTCTGGTGAAGAGGTTGAGCGAGTATTTAAAATGACTAAGTTCGATACAGAGGATAGTATTGCTAGATTTAGTCGTCAATTAAGGAAAATGGGAATCGAAGATGAATTAGTTAAACTAGGGGCAATCTCGGGAGATAATGTCCAAATCTTAGAATACGTTTTTGAATTAAAAATCTAGGCAATTAAGCAAAAATACCAAAGTTTATTATATTTGACATTTTTTAATCAAACAGTTATAATCTTTTTTAGGAAAGGAAATCTATGAAAAAAAGTATAATAATTCTTTTGGTTTTCTTTTTATTTACTGGTTGTGGAAGTACTGAATATGTTATCGAATTTAACTCTAACGGTGGTTCTTTAGTTGAAGAACAAAAAGTAGAGCGTGGCAGTAATGTTACAAAGCCAGTTGATCCGACAAAAGAAGGATACAATTTCCAATATTGGGAATCAAATAATAAAAAGTATAATTTTGCTGATAAAGTTCAAGATAATCTTATTTTAGAAGCAAAATGGAATGAAGTTAATATTAAAACTTATAAAGTAATATTCAATAATGAGGGTTCTACTAAAGAAGTAGAAGTAAACGAGGGAACCTCTGTTTTAGAGCCAGAAAAACCTGAGAAAAATGGTTACATATTTTTAGGTTGGTATAATAAAGATGATGAAGAACCATATGATTTTGAAAAAATAGTAACAGATAACTTTGAATTAAAAGCAAAATTTGAACAAAAAGACTATGTAAGTTCAAGTTCTAAATTTGAAGAAACTATTTTTGTTACAAATATTGAAGCCAAAGTTGAAAAGGCTGAAATCCAAAGAAAAGAAACAGTGAAAATAGAAGTTGATATTGAACCAAAAAATGCATCAGATAAGAGTGTTAAATATTCTAGTTCAAATAGTAAAGTTGCTTCAGTCGATCAAAATGGTGTGATAAAAGGTCTTAGAGCGGGTGAAGTTGAAATAACTATATCTTCTAAGGATACAAGTAATATCCAAAAGAAAATAAAAATAAATGTTACAAAATAATTTGATCAAATAATTTATAATTGTGATTAATATTGCTGGGAATTTCCATAATATTAGTCACTTTTTTCTTCTGCTTTACTTTAATAATTTTATTTTTTGGAACATTATAGTGAATTTCCATAATAATATTATCTTCATTTAAGATTAAAATATCTAAATTATATTTCATAAAAAAAGTATGAATTCCATTACACTTTGGAAAAAAGATAATTGTTTCCATTTTTCGATCAAACAATAAACCTATTAATCTTTTCTTAAAATTATTTGCTATAACAATATTATTTTTCATAAGCTAATTTTAACACAATAACATATTTATTAGAATATATAACAATTATATAGTATAATTAAATTGGTGAAGAAAATGTATGATGTAACTATTGTTGGAGCAGGTCCAGCAGGATTATTCTCAGCCTATGAATTAATTGAAAATAATCCAAAAATGAAAATATTACTTATCGACAAGGGGCCAAGAACCAAAAATCGAATTTGTGTGATGAATAAAAAAGGGGTACCTTGTGTTAATTGTCAGCCTTGTCAAATTTTATCAGGCTTTGGTGGTTCTGGTACTTTTTCTGATGGTAAGTTAAACTTTATTCCTAAATTAGGAAAGTCAGATCTTTATAAATATATGAGTCAACAACAAGCTGAAAAACTAATTGATGATACAGAAACAATATTTACTAAATTTGGCATGGATAGTGAAGTATTCCCATCTAATAATGAGGAAGCAAAAAAGATACAAAAAGATGTTTCAATAAAAGGCGCTAAATTATTATTAATAAAACAAAAACATTTAGGGTCAGATCATTTACCAAAATACATTGAAGCATTTGAAGATTATTTAGAACAAAAAGGTGTTGATTTAGTTGCAAATACAGATGTACTAGATATAGTTAGTACTAGTAAAACTAATCACGAAATAATTGCCAAAACCAAAACTAAAGATATTAATTATAAAACTAAAAAAATTATTATTGCTCCTGGAAGAACCGGTGCTAAATGGGTTCAAGAATTAGCTGATAAATATAGTATTCCCTATGTTTCTCAAAGTATTGAAATCGGCGTTAGAGTTGAGGTACGTAAGGAAATAATGGAAAGTTTGTGTGAAGTTATTTATGACCCAACAATATTTATTAAAACTAAGACCTATGCTGATGAAGTAAGAACGTTTTGCACAAATCCAGGTGGTTATGTAACAAAAGAAAACTATTACGGCTATATTTGTGTTAATGGTCATGCTTTAAAAAATCATAAATCTAATAACACTAATTTTGCCTTTATTAGTAAAGTTGGTCTAACAGAACCCGTAACAAATACAAGAGAATACGGTGAGTCTATTGCTCATATCGCGAATGTTTTGGGTGATTCAAAACCAATTGTTCAAACACTAAGAGATGTTAGAAAGGGCCGAAGAAGTACTTGGAAACGAATTAATAAAAGTTTTATTGAACCAACATTAAATGATGCAGTCGCGGGTGATTTGGGCTTAGTACTACCAGCAAGAATAATGACAAATATTTTGGAGGGTTTAGAGACGTTAGATACAATCATTCCAGGTGTAAATAACGATGAAACCTTACTGTATGGTCCAGAAATAAAATTCTTTAGTAATGAAATAACAACAAATAATGATTTTAAACTAAATGATTATGATATATACTTTGTTGGTGATGGAGCTGGTAAAGCTGGTAATATTGTTACCGCAGCAGCAACAGGTTTAATTGCTGCTAGAGATATTTTAAAAAATCAAAAATAAGTAATTTTTAGGGGGGGAAATAGATGATTACTGATGTATTAAATATTGAACAATTAATTTGCAATACTTTTATTTTAGCGATAAAAAACTTAAACATATATGAACTTAATAATGTTGATTTTTTAAAGTATTTAGAATTAATAAAAGACTATTATTATAAACATCTTGGTCAAATAGTTACGATTGATCAAATAACCATCGATTTTTTTAAAACACCAATATATTATCAAGTTAATGAAAAGTTTGATATAGAGTGGAAAATGGAAGTTTCAGATTTTTTAAAACCCCTTTTTGAATCAGTAAATGCTGAATTTGTGGAGTATTTAAAAGAAAAATACATAACAGATAAGATTATTGATGTAGATTTTTCTTATCGCTTAAAAAGTGATGATAAGAATACAAGAGGTAATCATGAAAACAATTAAAATAGACTTAAATTTAATTTCGGCAATATTACCAAGTGCAGTATATGAATTAGATGATTTTGAATATAATTCAGTAATACTTACTTATGCGGATTTTATCGCACTAAATATGGTGTTGAATAATCTTTTAGGAGCTAAGGGATATAAGTTAAATGCTCGAGCCCAAAGGTTATTAAATTATTATAAATCTAATTTAGAACTATTTGCTGAAGATCTTGCTGAACATTATTTGCTTTATAATAAACGTTTTAATGAAGCAAGTGAAGAAATCCAAGAAATAGTAACTGAAACCAAAGAATTGATTAAAGGTTATGTTCATTCATCGTTATATAACTATACTAGGTTTCCAAAAATAAAAGTTAAAGATCAAAAAAAATACTTGGAAATAGGTAAGAGACTATATATTTTAAAAAAATTATTAATTCTTAGTACAATTGATCATCACGGCAACTGCCAAAACTGTGATAATTTAAATACTTGTAATCACGTAGATGAAGAAAAAAGATGCAATCTCTGGATTAATAATTCAATGATTGGTTATGTTTATACAAAAAGTTTTAAAGAAAGAGTTATGGATACATAATTCTTTTATTTTGCTTATTATTATGTTAGAATATTAGTATCTAAGAGGTGATAACTATGGATAAAACTACGTTGTTTGACATAAAAGAAATTCATAATGCTTTAGTTAGCGAAACATTAGAGGAAGTTTATGAAGCATTACTAGAAAGAGGATATAATCCGATAAATCAAATTGTTGGTTTTTTAATTAGTGGTGATCCTGGCTATATTTCTAGTCATAAAAATGCTCGAGAAAAAATGAGTTCTTTAGAAAGAAGCAAAGTAATTGAAGTTTTACTTAAAGATTACATGAATAAAAAATGAAATATTTGGGTCTTGATTTAGGAACTAAAACCTTAGGCTTAGCAATTACAGATAAACTAGGCTTGATTGCAAGTCCATATAAAACGATTCTTTATCAAAATTATGAAGAATTGATTATTGAACTAAAAAAAATAATAGAATTAGAAAATATTACAAAGTTAATCTTGGGATTTCCGAAAAATATGAATAATTCAATTGGTCCAAGAGCTAATGAAGTCTTAAAATTTAAAGAAATATTGGAAAATAATATTTCTTCAGAAGTGATTTTAGTTGATGAAAGACTATCTACTAAAGAAGCTAATAATTATCTAATCGAAGCAGATATGCGTAGAAATAAACGCAAGAAAAAAATAGACTCAGTTGCCGCTAGTATTATCTTAGAAACTTATATAAGGAGTGAAAATAATGGAAGAAAATAAAGATATAAAATTTACGATTATTAATGAAAATAATGAAGAAATAGAATGTGAAGTTTTATTTACAGTAGATTCTGATGAAACAAATAAAAGTTATATTGTTTATACTGATAATTCGGTTGATGCTGAGGGGAGTATTAAAACTTATGCTTCAATATATGACCCAACAGGTCAGTCATTAAAATTAGATCCTATAGAAACAGAAAAAGAGTGGGATATGATTGAAAAAATTTTAAATTCAGCTCAAGAAAAGGCAAGTGAAGAACTCAATGAAAAAGAAACTAATAATTAGTTTAACTATTGTTCTAATAATCACCATTAGTGCATGTACTTACTACTTTATTAATTTAGGACCTGTTTCAAATTCCAAGGAGCCAGTTATTGTTACTATTGCTCAAGGTTCGTCAGTAAAAAAAGTTGGACAAGTATTAAAAGATAAATCTCTAATAAAAAATAAGAGTGTTTTTGTTTTATATTATAAATTTAACAACTTAAAAATTCAAGCTGGAACTTATAATTTTTCTCCTAGTGAAGGGGTAAGCAAGATTGCCAATAAATTAAATAAGGGTGAAGTTTTTGATACGATTAAGTGGTTAAAACTTATTGAAGGTAAATCCTTGAAAAAATATGCTGAACAATATGCAAAAGTTTTAGAAATCAATGAACAAGAAATAATTAAAAGATTAGCAAATCAAAAATTTTTAAATGAATTGATTGAGAAGTATTGGTTTTTAAATACTGATATTTTAAAAAAAGGAATATTTTTTCCATTAGAAGGCTACTTATTTCCAGATTCATATCAAGTATATTATAATGCAACTCCTGAAGACATTGTAAAAAAGCAACTTAATAATCTTGAAAAAAAATTAGCGCCTTATAAAGATAAAATTATTAATGAAAATTTGAATGTTCATACTATCTTAACTGCTGCTTCATTAATTGAAAAAGAAGCTAATACTAAAGAAGATCGTTATTTGGTTTCAAGTGTAATAGTTAATCGAATTAAAGCTGGAATTTCTTTAGGGTTGGATGTTACAACTTATTATGCTGAGCAAGTGGAAATGGGTTCTGTTAAAGATTTAACAAAGGTTCAGTATAACGCCAGTAATGATTATAATACGAGAAATGTAAATATGAAAGGTTATCCAATCGGGCCAATTTGTAATCCATCTTTAGTCTCAATTGAAGCAGCCTTATTTCCTAAGGAAACAGATTATATGTATTTTTTTGCAGAAAAAAGTGGTAAAGTTCACTTTTCAAAAACCTTTGCAGAACATCAAGCTATTAGTCAAAAGTATAAGTGGGACTAGGAGGAATTATAATGAATGAATTTATAAAAGAAATGGAAAAATACGCTGAGGAAGAAAATGTGCCGATAATTGAAAAGGCTTCAATTAATTTTATTAATAAATTAATTGAGATTCAAAATGTTGAAACAGTTTTAGAAATTGGAACCGCAATAGGTTATTCAGCAATAATGATGGCTTTAGCAAATGATAAGGTCAAAATAACAACCATTGAAAAAGATGAAAAAAGATATATTGAAGCATTAAAAAATATCAAAAAATGTGGTTTAGAAGACCGAATTAATGTTGTTTTTCAGGATGCTTTAGAAGTTAATATGGCAGGACTTAACTATGATTTGATTTTTATTGATGCAGCTAAAGGTCAATATATTAAATATTTTGATAAATTTCAATATTATTTAAATGAAGACGGGACGATTATTACTGATAATATTGGTTTTCATGGTCTAGTTGGTAACAAAGAAGCGGCAGGAAGTAAAAATCTAGAAAAATTAGTTGAGAAAATTGAAAATTATATTGAATTTTTAAAAAATAATCCTGATTTTATTACAAAATTTTATGAAGTTGGTGATGGTTTATCAGTAAGCATTCGCAGGGAAAAATAGAAGAAAAATTAATAATAATCCCAAATAGTATAGGTGATATTAACACTTTAAGGAATGTAGGTATAAATACATTCCTTTTACCACTTGAAAAATATTCAATTGGTTATTCAGAATTTTCTTTATTAGAGATTAGTCAATTGGATATCAATATTTATTTGCTTATTAATCGAATCTTAACTACCGATGAACTTGATTTATTAATGATTGATTTAAAAAAACTAAAAAATATTAAAGGAATTTATTATGAAGACTTAGGTGTTTTTTATCTACTTAAAGATAGCAAATTAAAATTAATTAATTTTCAAACTCATTTCAATACTAATAAAGAAGCAATTGATTATCAACTAAAAATTGGAAATGATAGTTTGGTAATTGCTAGTGATTTAACTTATGCCGAAATTGAAGATATTGTGAAAAGTAAACCAAATAAACTTACTGTGTTTTTATTTGGTAAAGTTGAAGTAATGTATTCAAGAAGACTGCTAAAAAGTAATTATCAAAATTTTTATAAACTAGATAAAACTAGTAATTTGATTGCAGAAAGTAGAACAAATATTACTTTTGAACTTGCAGAGACTGAATATGGCACTTATATTTTTGATAATAATTATTATAATGGTTTAAAATTATTAAAATGTAATGATTTAGTTAAAAATTTTATTATTAGTGCTAAAGATATAACAAACGAAAAACTAATTGAGTTGATTTCTATTATTAAAAGTGGCGAATATGAAAAAATTGAAGAATTATTTATTAATATAAACAGTCAATTTTTAGAAAAAGAAACAATTTATCGTGTTAAAGGTGGTGAGTAAGATGAAATATGAATTATTATCACCAGCAGGTAATTTAGAAAAATTGAAATTTGCTATTGATTATGGTGCGGATGCTGTTTATATTGGGGGCAAAAATTACAGTTTAAGAGCTAATGCAAATAATTTTAGTTTAGAAGAAATAAAAGAAGCAGTAACTTATGCTCATAATTATAATAAGAAAGTTTATGTTACTGTTAATATTGTATTTCACGATAATGACCTTGAAGGTTTAAAAGAATACCTTATTTATTTAAATGAAATAAATGTTGATGGGATAATATTTAGTGATCACGCAGTTGCTAAAATAGTTAATGAGCTTAAATTGGGTATTAATCTAATTTTATCAACTCAAACTAGTACATTAAATAAATATGCAGCTCTTTATTGGCAACAAATTGGTGTAAAAAGAATTGTTTTAGCCAGAGAAGCATTAAAAGAAGACGTTCAAAGTATTATTGATACTGGTTTAGAAACGGAAGTATTTATTCATGGGGCAATGTGTACTTCATTTTCTGGTAAATGTGTTATGTCAAATTATGTAACTAATCGTGACTCAAATCGTGGTGGTTGCGCACAAATATGTCGTTTTATTTTTGATAATGAGGACAATAATCCAAAATTTTCAATGATGTCAAAAGATTTAAATATGTTAACAAATATTGAAAAATTAATTAGCATGGGAGTAACATCATTTAAAATTGAAGGAAGAATGCGCTCAATATACTATATTACGACAGTTATTCATACATACAGACAGGTTATTGACCGAACAATAAATAAAACGATTACTCCAGCGTTTTTAGAATATGCGAATAATATATTAAATAGAGTAGCCAATAGAGAATCATCACCACAATTTTTCAATGAGATACCTGGAGTTGAAGGACAATACTTTCAAGACCGTAATGAAGTCTCTAATCAAGATTTTTTAGGCTTAGTTTTGGATTATAAAGATGGATATGTTTCTATTGAACAAAGAAATTACTTTAAACCTGGTGATGAAGTTGAATTTTTTGGACCAAAAACAAAAGAAACCCCACTAATTATTGAAAAAATTTATGATGAAAATTTAAATATTATTGAAGTAGCCAATCAACCAGGGAAAGTAATCAAGTTCAAATCACCAAAGCCTTTATTTAAGGGAGATATTATGCGCCTTAAAGTATTTGACAAAGTTAATTAAATATAGTATGCTTAATCACGTTGTAATTTAAAAATTAAAAGAGGTGGATTAAAATGACAAATAAAAAAGAATTCTTAATGACAACGGAGGGTTATCTAAAAATTGAAACTGAGTTAAATGATTTAAAATTAAATAAAAGACCAGAAGTTATTCGCGCGGTAAAAGAAGCAAGATCAGCTGGCGATTTATCAGAAAATGCTGATTATGATGCTGCAAGAGCTGATCAAGCTCAATTAGAAATGAAAATTAAAGAATTAGAGTTTATGTTAGAAAATGCTAAAATCATTGAAAATGGTCAAAGTGATATTGTTAATATTGGTAGTACCGTAACAATATCTTATGTAGAAGAAGATGATGAAGAAGAATATAAAATTGTTGGTTCTTTAGAAGCAGATCCTTTTAATAATAAAATTTCTAATGAGTCACCAATTGGAGTTGCGATAATGGGAAAAAAAGTCGGGGATGTTATCTCGGTTGAAAGTCCTACTGGAGCTTACGAAATAAAAATAACAAAAATTGCTTAAAAAGAGATTAAACTCTTTTTTTTTTGCAAAAAATACTGTATAATGTAAGTTAGAGTAGGAGTAAGGTATTATATTATGAAAAAGAACGGTTTTACTTTAATAGAAATATTGATTGTAATAATCATTATTGGAATAATTGCGACTATTGCAATTACTTCTTCAATGGGTTCAACAAAAAGAATGAATCAAAAATTATATGAGGAGAAAATCGATTATGTTTTAACAGCAGCCAAGCAATTTGGTCAATCTTCAACAGAATTGTTTACTGGTGAGTGTAGACATTTAGAAGAACCAGTTTCTGATGCTAAATGTTTTAATATTACCGTAAAGAATTTGTTAGATAACAATTATATCAAAGCTGATGATGTAATTGATCCAAGAGATGTAAGTGCTAATATAAATAACACTAAGATTGAGGTTCAATATTATTATGACCGAGTATATGCAGTTGTTTATGAAGATGATGGTGGTACAAGCGGTCATATTTTGATTAATAGTGGAGCAGTAGAAACTAATACTAGAAAGGTAACACTAACTATCGCGGCAACTATGACTGATTTAACTAATGCACAAATGTGTGTAAGTAATGGTAATTCATGCACAGCATGGCGCGCTTATAATACATTAATTGATTGGGAATTATCAAATGAAGCGGGCGAAAAAACAGTTTCTGTTTGGTTTAAAGACCGTCATGGCAATGTCTCAAATCCTGCTAAAGATTCAATTTTATATAAACCTACCTCAGCAAATGGAACTTTTGTAATTAATAATGGGGATACATATACTGGCAAAAGGAATGTAACTTTATCAATTACAATGAATACAGCTCAAACAGGGGTAACAAGTATGTGTATTAGTAATAGTAATACATGCACAACATGGCAAGCATTTCAAAGTACAATTAATAACTGGATGCTAACAGTTGATGATGGCTTAAAAACAGTAAAAGTCTGGTTTAGAGATGAAGAAGGAAATCAGTTTGTTGATTTAATGGATACTATTATCTATGAAACAGTACCGCCAACGGGAAGTATTGTTATTAATCAAGGACAGTATTCTAAAACTAGAAACGTTGATTTAACGTTGAATGCACAGGATGAAGGCTCTGGTGTTGGTTGGATGTGTATTAGTAATACAACAACTTGTCCAGCAGGTAACTATGAAGCTTATTCTCCTACAAAAAGCGGATATTTGTTAGATGATTTAGATGGAAGTCAAACGGTATCTGTTTGGTATAAGGATAATGTTGGAAACGAGTCAATTAGATACTCAGCAAATGTTATTTTAGATAGATCTAAGCCAGCAGATGGAACAATAATTATTAATAATGGAGATATTTATACAAAAACAAAAAATGTAACAGTAGCATTTACAAGTAGTGATCAAACCTCTCAACTTGCAGATATGTGTGTCAGTCAAACTAAAGATTGTCTAGCATGGCGTAAATTTGAGAATACTATCTCTTTACCACTATTAGATGGTGAGGGAGTAAAAACAGTTTATGTAAAATTTAGAGATAAAGCAGGCAATGAATCAAATCAGATATCTGATACAATTATTCTTGATACAGTAAATCCAATTTGTACTTCTGGTGGAGGAAATACCGCATGGACTAATGGAAGTAGAACAATAACAGGAACATGTAGCGATACTGGAGGTAGTGGCTGTGTACAAAATGTTAGTGTAACTATGAGTGTTAATACAAACACAACAACAGCTAGTCCGGGAAGTGTTTGTGATAAAGCAGGAAACTGTGTAACGTGTCCAGCAAATCAAACAGTAAGAATCGATAAAACTCCACCAACGTGTGTATCAA
>CAZSDG010000001.1:11816-42402 GCA_964605575.1 uncultured Muribaculaceae bacterium
AGTATCATGTCCAGCAAATCAAACAGTAAGAATCGATAAAACTCCACCAACGTGTGTATCAAGTGGCGGAAATGCAACATGGACAAATGGAAATAGAACAATAACAGGAACATGTAGTGATTCTGGAGGTAGTGGTTGTGTAGGTAATTCAAGCAATGTTTATAGTACAAATACAAATACAACAACAGCATCTGGCGGAACAGTCAAGGATAATGCCGGAAATTCAGTATCATGTCCAGCAAATCAAACAGTAAGAATCGATAAAACTCCACCAACGTGTACAGCAACTAAGTCAAATGTTGGTACAACAGCTGGAGTAACAGTAACAGTGACCGCTTCAGATCCAGAATCAGGCATCGTAAGTGGTACAGGAACATTTACAGGAATTAAATCCAACCAAAGTTATACTGTTAAAAATGGCTCAGGGCTTACGGCTACTTGTTCAGTAACTGTTACTGCGCAAACTCAGTATCGTTCGTCAACTTGTTCAACATATAGTAGCTGCGCTAATGCCGCTTGTGGTTGCGCTACATACAACACTTGTGCAGTAGCGGCCTGTGGTAATAAAACATGTCAACATGCAAATTGTGGTTATGATCCTTGCTTAACAGGTGTTGATACCTGTAAAGGTGGTTATAATTCCTGCGTACATTCATCTTGTGGTTGTAAAACATATAATAGTTGTGCTCATTCATCATGTGGTGTAGCTTCATATAAAAGTTGCGCAACAGCAGCTTGTGGTAATAAGACTTGTCGACATGCAAACTGTGGTGTAGAATCTTATAAAACATGTCAGCATGCAAATTGTGGCTGGGATTCATGTTTAACAACGCAGGAAGTAAGCAATACAACATGTTCATGGTCTGGAAAAGATACATATCCATATAGTTGTTCTGGTACCTATACTAGCGGATCTAACAAATGTGATGATTTATCCGCACCAACTTACAACGGTCAAACAGGAACAGTTTGTTCGGGTCAAGTATATTGTAAACAATCAAATGGTAACTATTGTTGGGCATCTAATTCAGCTTGTAAATGTGCAAATTCAAATAGAAACGTAAGAAAAACAGTTTGTACAGCTTCTTGTACAACTTCAACTACAACAGTTTGTGTTGGTGGTAATAAAACTTGTACGAACTCAGCTTGTGGTGTGGCTTTATATAAAAGTTGTGCAAATGCCGCTTGCGGGTATAATTCGTGTGCAAATTCAGAATGTGGTGTAGCCTCATATAACTCTTGTCCTAATTCTAGTTGTTCATGTGCTGCCTATAATTCATGCCAAAATTCATCGTGTAGCTGGAATTCATGTTTAACTGGGTCATACACATGTGTAGGCGGTAATAAAACATGTGCAAATGCAGCCTGTGGATACAACTCATGTGCAAATTCAGCATGTGGTTGTAAGACAAATAAATCATGTCGTGTTGAGGCGTGTGGTTGTGAAACATGGGGTTCTTGGTCAGGATGGTCAACAACGGCATGTTCTGCATCAGGTAATTCTAAAAAATGTGAATCAAGAACAGTTTACAATTAGGAGGGATAATTATGAAGAAAAATAAAGTCATTGTTTTCACGTCAATAATAGTATTAATTTGTATAATTATTTCATACTTCATATTTTTTAATAAAAACACTGAAATTAAATCTAATGATAATTCATCATCATCATCATCTTCATCAAGTAGTTCATCGTCAGCTATAACAAAGAAAGAAGAATTAGAAAAATTTATTATTGGAATTATGAAAGAAAAATATGATACAGTTGAATTTAGCGAACAACAAGAAATATATTTAAGTTTTAAAGACATGAGTGAAGTATATGATATTGACATTTCAAAGTATTTAACAGAAGAATATGGCTGTACAGAAAGAAATACAATGGGTAAAATAATTGTAAAAGATAACGTTAAAACATATTCAACAATATTAAATTGTTCAAACCTAGAATAAATAAAGATTGTCTTAAGACAATCTTTTAACTTGTAATAATTCTAATATTATCTTATAATTAAACAGGAAACAAAGGAGGATATTTATGAAAAATGAACATAAAATAGAAATAATATTAAAAGGAAAAGAATGGTCTAGTATTTTAGACAGCGTTTTTGAAATTACGAGAAAAGAAGTAAAGGTCGATGGATTTAGAAAGGGCCAAGTTCCAAAAGAAATGTACATTAAGAAGTTTGGAATTGAATCACTTTATATGGATGCGGTAGATGCTGCAATACCTGTTGCTTATAACAAAATGTTAAAAGAACAAAAATTAATCCCGGTCGTTCAACCAAAAGTTGATATTAAAGATATTAATGAAGAAAGCATTACTTTAGAATTTATAGTAATTACTAAACCAGAAGTTAAATTAGGAGCATATAAGAATCTTAAAATTAAAAAAGAAGAAGCTAAAGTAACAGAAAAAGAAGTAAAAGAAGAAATAGAAGAAGTAAGAAAGAAAATGGCTGATACAGTTATTAAAGAAAATGGAGCTGTAGTCAAAGGAAATACAGTTACTCTTGATTTTAAAGGTTTTGTTGATGGTCAGGAACTAGAAGGCGGAAGTGGTGAAAACTTTCCACTAGAAATTGGTAGTAATACATTTATCCCAGGATTTGAAGATGGAGTAGTTGGGATGAAGGTAGGCGAAGAAAAAGAGTTAAATCTTAAATTCCCAGAAGATTATGTCGAAAACTTGAAAAATAAAGAAGTGTTGTTTAAAGTAACTGTTAAAGAAATCAAAGAAAAAGTTCTTCCCGAAATTAATAAAGAATTATTCTTAGATTTGGGTTATGAAGATGTTAAAACTGAAAAAGAATTTGCAGCTAGAATTGAAAAAGATTTACTTGAACAAAAACAACAAAAATTAGATGATGATTATTTAGAAAAAGTTTTAGAAAAAGCTATTGAAAATTTGACTGTTGAAGTAAATGAAGAAATAGTAGAAGATGAAGTTAATAGAATGCTAAGTCAATTTGCCGAACAATTACAATACCAAGGAATGAGTTTAGATCAATATTATGAATTTAGTCAAGAGACTGAACTAGATCTAAGAGCAAAAATGTCAGAAGAAGCTTTAAAAAGAATAAAAAGTAGATATTTACTTGAAGCAGTAGCCGAAAAAGAAAAAATTGAAGTTACTGATGCTGAAGCAGATGAAGAGGCAGAAAAACTAGCGACATTATATCAAATGCCAAAAGAAGAATTATTAAAAATGTTTGGTGGTTTGGAAACTATGAAATTTGATACAAAAATGCGTAGGGCTTTGGACCTACTTAGAAAGTAATAGAAATATTACTTTTTTTATTGCAATATTTCATTTTTAAACTTGCTAAAATTAGAGAAATTGCTTATAATAAAAGACATTATTTTGGAGGTGTGAAATGAAGTATAATTTACCAGTTATCTTACTAAAAAGCTTAGTTTTACTACCTTACCAAGAAGTTCGTTTAGAATTAAATAATGAAATAAGTAAAAAAACAATATCAGTTTCAAATAAATATCACGATAATGAGATTTTAGTTATTTGTCCAATTAATCAATTTGAAGAACATCCAGACGTTAGTGATCTACCTAAAATTGGTGTTGTTGGCAAGATAAAAACTAAAATTGAGTTACCAAACGGTAACTTAAGAATAGTTATTAGAGGTATTGAAAGAGTTGATATTATAAAATATGTCAACTACAGTAATGAGATAGATGTCTTAGAGGCATTATTTGAGTCAATTGAACTTGTTAAATACGATCCAACGGCTGAAACAGCAATCTTAAGAAAATTATTTTCAATTTTAGAAGAATACATTAATAGTAACAGTGCAGTTTCAAATAGTATTTTATCTTCATTAAAAGGTTTAACAGATTTAGAAAAGATAACAGATATAATTACAGCATTTTTGCCCTTTTCGGTTACTAAAAAGTTAGCATACATGGATGAGGTTAATGCGATTAAAAGAGCTCAAAGTCTAATAGAAGATTTAAATATAGAAATTGAAATTATTAAATTGGATGAAGAAATAGATAATAATTTAAAAAGTCAATTTATTGAGCAAGAAAGAGAAATAATTTTAAAAGAAAAGATTAAGTTATTAAATCAAGAATTAGGAAATAACCATACAAAGGAAGAAGAAATTATTTCTTTATATGAAAAACTAGAAAGCCTTGATTTAGCAATAACTAGTAAAAAGAAAATTATTACTGAAATCAAAAGATATGAAATAATGTCAGAGAGTAGTCCTGAAAACTCTGTTGTAAAAAATTATATTGATTGGATACTATCTCTACCTTGGCAAAAATCTAGTAAAGATCCTAATGATTTACAAAAAATTAGAAAAGTTCTTGATAAGAATCATTATGGTTTAAATATTGTTAAAAATACAATTATTGAGTATATTGCCGCGAGAAAAGTTAATAATCAAATAAATGCTCCAATAATTTGTTTGGTAGGACCTCCTGGTGTTGGTAAGACTACATTAGCAATGAGCATTGCCGAAAGTTTAGAACGAGAATTTTATAAAATAAGTGTTGGTGGGTTAAATGATTCAAGTGAATTATTGGGTCACAGGCGAACATACCTAGGTGCTATGCCCGGTAAAATAATTCAAGGAATTAGTAAATGTAATACAAATAATCCTTTGTTTTTGATTGATGAAGTCGATAAAATGGTGAAAGATTTTAAGGGGGATCCTGCAAGTAGTTTATTAGATATTTTAGATATAAATTTAAATAAAACTTTTACTGATAATTACTTAGAAGAACCATTTGACTTGAGTAAAGTAATATTTATTTTAACTGCTAATAATGAAGCAGATATTCCTATTCATTTAAGAGATCGATTAGATATAGTATATTTAAATAGTTATACTCAGTTAGAAAAAAAAGATATCGCTAAAAAGTATTTAATTCCAGAAATATTGGAAAATCATAGTGTCATAAAATGTATTAAATTTAGTGAAAAAGCAATAGAAAACATTATAAAAAATCATACCAATGAAGCTGGTTTAAGAAGCTTATATAGAAATATTACAACAATAGTTAGAAAAATAATAGTTAATAATTATTCTAATTTAGATAAGTTAAAAACAACAGTAAAAGCTTCAGATTTAAATATGTATTTAGGTCCTAACTTATTAAATGAACAAGAGTTATATAAACCAGTAATTGGTTCCGTTAACTCACTAGCAAGCACGGATATAGGTGGTATTGTTTGTATAATTGAGGGAATAAAATATCCAGGCAAAAACAATATTAAATTTACAGGATCAATTGGTAAAATAATGGAAGAGTCTGCTTCTGTAGCAAACGGTTATTTACTAAGTAATTATCAAAAATATGATCTTGATTATGAAAAAATAATAAAATCTGATATTTATCTTCATGCAAATGAGGGGGGAACAAAAAAAGAGGGGCCAAGTGCTGGTTTAGCAATTACAACCTCGATGTTAAGTTTGTATAAAGACTTAATTATTCCAAATAACATCGGTTTAACAGGCGAAATTACTTTATCTGGTAATATCTTAAAAGTTGGTGGTATTAAAGAAAAAATAATAGGTTCTTTTAATAATGGAATTGATGTTTTTATCATCCCAGCTTTAAATAAAAATGATTTAGACGACATTCCTCAAAATGTGTTAGAAAAAGTGGAAATTCACCTTGTAAGTAATTACGAAGAGGTTTATAAAATCCTTTTAAATAAAACAAATTAAAGTAGTAACTACTTTTTTTTTGTTAACGGATTTGTTATACTATATTATAGTAGGTGTGATATGAAAAAGAATGGATTTATTGCAATGTCCTTAGTTTATACGTTTTTTTTGGTTTTTATTGCCGTCTTACTTTCGATACTTACTTTTTATTTAGACAACAATGCGATTATTAATAAAATAAATAATCGAATTATCATTAGATACAATGAGGGTTTGGATGGTAAAAGAATTCAAACATTAAATTCTAAAGGAATAGTTAAAAAAGGTGACTATATTACTTATGAAACAAATAATATTAATTATAACACCGGAACGTGGAGTGTTTTAAAAGGGGTTGCTGACAATCTATATATTGTTAGTAATTTTGTTGTTGCTTATATTAATGCCAGTGAATATAATTTAGCTAATATTCAAGGGAGGTTTGGTCCAACATTTCTTAATTCAACCCTAGCTGATAGTATTGAACTACTTGAATTAGGTGATTTATGGTCTGCTGCAACTCAAACTCCGATTAGAAAAGATAATAAAGAGTATCATCTTTGGAACATTTCCTCTCAATACTTTATAAAAAATGGTGGTAACACTAATATTGTTGCTCCTAATTGTTCTTGTTCTGGAAACTATGGTGGATCTTATCACACAGCTTATTACGCTAATGATATTCCGAAATATTTGTCAATTGCGGATTGGTATACTGCTTTTTGTAAAAATTACTCGATGGCAAAGCAAAATGAATCAATTTTGAGTAACTGCCCGGTTAGATATTTATCTTATGGGTTAGACGCAACTCAAAAAGGTGGAATTAGAATTGTTGTTAAATTAAAACCAAATGTAGTTATTTTAGGTGGTAATGGTAATATTGGTAGCCCATATAGAGTAGGGGTGTTTGAATGAAGAAAAAAAACGGTTTTGTTTTTACCGAAACAGTTGTGGTTTTAGCTGTAGTCTTAGTGGGATTAATCATGCTTTATTCATTGTTTTCCGGTGTTGTAAGAAGAGAAAAACTTCATTCAACGTATAATCAAACAATTGATATTTATCACTTAAATACCATTAAAACATATTTACAATCTATTAGTAGTAATTATTATGGTGATGGGATGATTGTACCAAGAGGTAGTGGTACTGCTGTGAATATTAATAATGGAAAAAACAGCCAATATTTTCGTTTGGAGTGTCAATGTCATGATTTAGTTAATGAAGCGTATAAGAAAAAATATGGGTTTATTACAAACTTTTGTGATGATTTATATGATCCTATTTATTTTAATTATTGTTCAGTTTTAAATAACCATTTAAATGTTAAAGAAATTTATATAATAAAGAATAATAATATTGAAGGCGCTATAGAGCAAATTATTAATGATGAAAAAAAGATTATAGATCTTTGTACAGTTCCGGCCACTGGGAAAATAGAAACATGTCACGTCAATGTTGGTGGACGAACTTTTGCCACAGCAAAATTCTCTGGTAATACTAAAGGGATACCAAGAAAAATCAATGCAACATTGCTGGATTATTTAAAAACGTTATCACCAATTAAATCAACAATTGCCGGTGAAGATTGGACAAATGATTATATTATTGTTGGTGAATTCTATTATGATGGCAGGTACTCATATGCCTCATTAAGATATGAAAGGTAGGATATTATGAATAATAATCGTGGTGTGTCTTTAGTAGAAATAATTATTAGTATCTCTTTACTTTCATTGGTTATGTTATTTTTATTTAGATTGCTTATTATTGTAAGAAATGAAGATAATTTAAATATGTATCGTTTAAATGTTAATACTAGTGTTTCTATGATTATTAGTGATATTCATGATGATTATAATTCAAAAGGATTAAAATATGTATATAAACCAAAATGTATCTCGACTAGTCCTGGACCTTCTAATTGTTGTTGTTTACAGGGAAGTTTTGACTGTTTAAAATTTTACTATCGAACTGGTGAAATTATTGAATTATCAGTTTCAACAACAAATACTTTTAACGATACAATTAGATACGGCGATACAAAAAGAATTTTACCAAAAAACCACTCATTTCTAAGTTCGGAAAACTATCCAATGTCAACAATGGATAAATTTAACATAGAGACAGTCGGTGATGGAGCATTTTTAAGCGCACCATCTGAAACTGGTTATTTAGTTGATTCATTATTGACAATTAAAATTCCTATATACAGATCAAGCGCAGAAACTGCTAAAATAGAAATAAGAGAAGTTTATAGTGTTGCAACTATTATGGGTGAGTATTTTGCTGATGGAGAAATTAATCGGCTAACTTGTCCTAATCCGTGAGGTAAATATGATTGAAAAAATATTAAAATACATTAAAGAAAATTTTGTCTTTATCTTAAGTTTGATTCTAATCATTACTATTTTTTATGTAGAATTACCGTATGTTGTTTATGCTCCAGGTAACATAAGTAATGCATCAGAACGGTTGACAATTAACAAAAAATCTAAGAAAACTAAAGGTAGTTTAAATATGGCTTCTGTTAAGGGATTAAAACCTAGTCTTCCTTTTATATTGCTTGGAAAAATAATTCCAGAGTGGGATGTTATCAAAGCTGATAAAATAAAACTTGATAATGAGACAATTGAACAAATGGATTATCGAGATAAGTTACTACTAGATGAAGGAAATAACAATGCGAAAATAGTAGCTTTAAATTCAACTGATATATCATATGAAATAATTAATCGTGTAAATCATGTAACATACATTACAAAAGAAAATAAAAGCAATATTCAAGTAGGAGATCAGTTACTTAAATATGATAACCATATTTTTATGGACTTCAACGATTTTGTAAAATATATCTCCTCTTTAAATATTGGGACAAAAATTAATATTTTAGCAAAGAGAGCTAGTAAAGAATTAAACCTAGAAGCGGAAGTATATGAACAAGATGCAAGAAAACTTATTGGAGTTATGATTACCCCAACATTTGATATTAAAACAGATTTTAAGTTAGATATTAAAAAAGACAATAATGAAAGTGGCCCTTCTGGGGGCTTAATGATGGCCCTGGCTATTTATGATAAGTTAGTTGATGTTGATTTAACTAAAGGTAAAATTATTGTTGGTACTGGAACAATAGATCAGTTAGGTAATGTTGGTGAAATTGGTGGTGTCAAATATAAACTTATTGGGGCAGTTAATAATAAAGCTGATTTATTTATCGTTCCCCAAAATAATTTAGAAGAAGCATTACAAATAAAAAAACAATATAATTACAAGATTAATATTATTGGTGTAAAAACATTTAGTGAAGTTGTTGAAATGTTAACAAACAATTGATATACTAATTAAGTAAGGTGATGTTATGATTTCTAATAAAAAAGTTATGATCAATTTAATTGCACTATTCTTGATTTTAGCCATTGGAGTAGGTGTCTCATTTGCTTATTTTGGTACAAAAACTAAGGGAAATGAGGATGCATCTAACATTGATTTAAAAACAGCAAGTATTGAGCTTAATTTTATTGATGGCCCAGCAGTTGATTTAAATAACTTAACCGCAGGTGCAACTGCAACTAAAACATTTAGAGTTGAAAATAATAATGAATCAACATATAAATACTCAGTTATTTGGAAGAATATTGTTAATGGATTTAGCAATTTAGGAGATTTAACTTATAGTATTAGTTGTGTTGGTTATACTGACTATACTAATAAAACAGTTTCAGGAACCGCATGTGCTGGTTTAAACACTGCTAATAGTCCTGCAAGTTCAACAACCGATGTGGGAATTATTAGTGAGAATACAATCCCAGCCCATGAGGTTCAAGAATATACTGTTACATTTACAGCGTCTTCTTCATTGCCAACTAATTCAATTATCTCATTTGGTGGGGCATTTGGAATTGTTGGTGGAGCAGTTACAGTTAATCACGTATTTCCTTAAAAAGATAATTAGTTTATATTTATCTTTTTTTTTGGTATACTATGAATGTGATTTATATGAAAATATTAATTGTTGAAGATGACATTACAATTGGTGAAAGTTTAACTTTTTTACTTAACAATGAAGGTTATATAACAGAACACGTAACAAATTTTTCTGATGCAGAAAATAAAATTAATAATGATTATAATCTAATTATTTTAGATTTAGGTTTACCAGATGGTAATGGTTTTGATCTTTTTAAGGAAATTAATTATATAAAATCAACGCCTGTAATCTTTTTAACCGCGCATGATGATGAGTTAAACATTGTTAGAGGTTTAGACCTTGGTGCTGATGATTACATTACAAAACCTTTTAAAGTAAGAGAATTACTATCAAGAATTAAAAACGTTTTAAGAAGAACTGAAACTGGTTCTGACTTACTAAAAATAAATAATGTAGAAATAAATCTTAAACAAGGTAAAGTAACCAAACAAGGACGCGATGTTTTTTTAACTACATTGGAATATAAAATTTTATTAAATTTAATAACAAACAAAAATCAAGTCTTAACTAGAGAACAAATTCTTGCTGACATTTGGGATTGTAATGAAGACTATGTCAATGATAATACATTAACAGTTTATATAAAAAGATTAAGAGAAAAAATCGAAGATGACCCGAGCAATCCGCAAATAATCATTACAGTTAGAGGTTTAGGTTATAAGGTGAAAACATGAGACTGAAAAAAATATCTAAACTGTTAATAATGATTATTATTGTTTTTTTATGTTCATTTCTTGTTTCATTTTTATTAATAAATAGTTATAAAAAAAGCTTACTAAATAATACTAATAATTTAGTCAACAAAATCATTGAAACACATCCTGAATTTGAAGAAGAAGTAATTAAAATAGTTACAGATAAACAAAATAGATTTGAAACAAGTATTTTAAAAAAATATGGAATTAATGTTATTAATCAAACTGATCTTGCTAATTATAAAAACAAAGTAATTGTTATTAATACTATTTTTGTGGGAATTATATTAATTATTTTTATAATAATCTATTATAAACAGATAAGAGTATCTTCTAATCATCGACAATTATTAACTGAATATATAAATGCAATCTTAAATGATGACTTTAATTTTAGTTTTAAAGACTACGAAGAAACAGAAGAGAGCAAGGAAATAAATAATATTTATCAATTAACAAATAAATTAAAACAACAAAAAGATAATTTATTTAAAGAAAAACAAATTTTAGAAAACTTTTTATCAGATATATCTCATCAAATAAAAACCCCTTTAACTTCACTTACAGTAATTAATGAATTACTTCTAAATGAGAATATTAGCCAAATTGATAAGCGAAAATTTCTCAGTAAAAGTAATGCCCAACTAGCTAGAATTGATTGGTTAGTAACTTCATTATTAAAATTAGCAAAAATGGATAATAAAAGTATCGTTTTCAAACAAGAGGATGTTAATTTAGCTAATTTGTTTCAAGTAATTCAAAAAGAATTAGCATTAAATTTTGAATTAAAAAATCAAATTATGGTAATTAATGGTAATCAAGAATCCATTATCGGCGATTATAATTGGTTAAAAGAAGCTTTTTATAATATTGTTAAAAATGCTTCTGACTATGGGAATGAAGATTCAACAATTGAAATTAATTTAAGTGATAATCCAATTTATACAGAAATATTAATAGTTAATCAAGGAACTACCATCTCCCAAAAAGATTTAAGAAATATATTTAAAAGATTTTATAAAGGTGCTTTAAGTAATCCCAGTAGTGTAGGAATTGGTTTAAATATGGCAAAAAATATTCTAGAAAATAATAAAGGAACAATTAAGGTTTATTCTAAAAGTAACCAAACCACCTTTGAAATAAGAATATATAAAAATATTAAGTGACAAGATTGTAATAAATTAGTCACTATAAAGTCATCTTAATTTTCTATAATGAATTTGTAATTAGAAACGGAGGATTACGATGGAATTATTAAAAGTTGAAAACTTAACAAAAATTTATGGCAAGGGAAACACTAAGGTGACAGCTTTAGATAATGTTTCTTTTAGTGTTAAAAGAGGAGAATTTATCGCGATAGTGGGAGCTTCTGGTTCTGGTAAAAGTACCTTAATGCACATCTTAGGTGGCGTTGATAAACCAACAAGTGGTAAAGTATTTGTTGATGGAGAAGATGTCTATAGTTTAGACGAAACAAACTTAGCAATATTTAGAAGAAGACAAGTGGGTTTGATTTATCAATTTTATAATCTTATTCCGATTTTAAATATTACCGAAAATATTACTTTACCGATTCTTTTAGATGGATCTAAACCTGATCAAAAATATTTAGATGAAATTATTTCTACATTAAATTTAGGTAATAGACTAAATCATCTACCGAATGAATTATCAGGAGGCCAACAACAAAGAGTAAGTATAGGTAGGGCATTAATGAACAGACCAGCCTTACTATTAGCTGATGAACCAACAGGTAACTTAGATAGTAAAAGTAGTGCAGAAATAGTTGAATTATTAAAAGTATCTAATAAAAAATATAAACAAACAATAATTATGATTACTCATGACCATAGTTTAGCTTTGAATGCAAAGAGAATTATTACACTAGAAGATGGTAAAATAATTAGTGATGAGTTGGTGTAAGCATGAATATCTTAAATAAACTAACTATTAAACACTTAAAAATGAATAAAAGAAGAACAATTGTTACAATTATAGGAATAATTCTTTCAACAGCCTTAATGGTTGGGATTGGGACACTTTTTTCTTCATTTAGAGATCATGAAATAACTAATACAATTGAAAGATCTGGTTCTCAGCATGTAACTATTAATGGAATACCAGCAGAAAAAATTAAGTATGTAAAAAACAATGTTAATATTGATCAAAACAAAACGGTTTATGAACAATACTTAGGTTATGCAAAAAGTGATTCAAAAAATGAATATAAACCATATTTATATATTGTAGGTGTTGAGAATAACTATTTTAATAATGTTACCTTAGAAAGTGGAAGACTACCTAAAAATGAAAATGAAATAGTCATCTCTAAACATTTAATTAGTAATGGTCTAAGTAATTATAAGTTAAATGAAGAAATAGAGTTAGAAGTTGGTAATAGAACATTAACAGAGGAAAAACTAATCCTTGATCAAAATAATCCATATCATGAAAATGAAATATTTGTTAAAAAAACTACTAAGACTTATAAAGTAGTAGGAATTATGCAAAGATTAAAAACGGAAGAGTATTCATCTGCTGGTTATACGGCTTTAACTATTGGTAAAAGCACTGACGGCATCTATAATGCATTTATTGAATATAAAGATGTTTCAAATGTTAAAACTAAAACAGAAGAAATAGTGGCATCTATAGATGACTCTAATATTAGTTTACTTTATAATGATGTTTTACTAGCTTATTATGGAGAGTCATCTTATCAAAATGTTAATAAATTTTTAGTTCAAACCATGGCAATTATCTTAGGTTTAATCTCGATAGCATGTGCTTTAGTTATTTATAATTCATTTGCCATCTCAGTTTCAGAAAGAAAAAAACAATTTGGTTTATTTTCAAGTATTGGTGCAACATCTAAACAATTAAGAAAAACTGTCTTATTTGAAGCGTTAATTGTTTCAATAATTGGGATTCCAATTGGGATACTCGCTGGAATATTTGGGATATATTTAACTTTAACAATTATTAACAATTTAATTGCAGATATTATTAGACACAATCTACAATTAGTCGTATATCCTTTATTTATTATTATTCCAGTTATTTATATGATTATTACAATTATTATTTCGGTATTCTTACCAGCTCTTAAAACTTCAAAAATAAGTCCAGTTGAAGCAATTCGTTTAAATGAAGAGATTAAAATCAAGAAAAAAAACTTAAAAGGTAATAAGTTAATTGCTAAATTATTTGGTATTGAAAGTGAACTAGCCTATAAAAATATAAAAAGAAATAAAAGTAAATACAGAATAACTGTAATAAGTTTATTTACTAGTATAGTTTTATTTATTGGTCTCTCATCATTTGTTAATATAGTATCAGGTACATCAAGGGATGTTTTAAAAATAAATGATTATGATATTCAAATAAATTTTGATCCAAACTTAGATAAAAATACATTTGCTAATCACATAAAAAATATTGAAAATATAAAAGTAATTGATAAAACAAACCCAATAACTTATCTTTATGCAGGGTCTATTGTATCAAAAGATAAAGTCTTAAAGAATTTAGTTGTTCCAAAAGAAGAATTAGCTAATGAAGAAAAAGAATTAGTTTTAGATAATGAATATATTAGAACTAGTATTTATGCTTTAAGTAACGAAGAGTTTAGTAACTTTAGTAAGAGTGTAAATGGAAAAAGCAGTAAAATAATCTTCATTAACAAAATAATTAAAACAGATAATGATAAAGTTACAACTGAAATAAAACCTTTGAGTAGTCTTGAAGGAATTAATATCTATTATTCACATTATAGTGATGCAAAAATGAATGTTGTTAATTTAAGTAATCCTGCTTATTTAACTGATCAGGTTCCAAAATCAATAACACGTGATATATTAAACATTAGAGGGTTAGTTGCAGTAACATCTCAAGACTATTTTGATGAAATAGAATCCTTAATTAAATTAGAAGTTAAAACCACCGATAATATTGGTATCAGAGTTTTAAATATTCAGGCAAAAGATTATAAAAATGCGGAATTAGAACTGAAAAAACTATTTAACATTGAAGATAATACTCGTAATGATAAGGTAAGTATTTATAACTATGCCGCTGATAAACAAAACTCTAAAAACTTAGTTTTGGTCGTATCTATTTTAATTTATGGGTTTATAACTTTAGTAACATTAATTGGTGTGACTAGTGTATTTAATACAATAACTACCAATATGACTTTAAGAAGAAAAGAATTTGCGGTTTTAAGAAGTATCGGTTTAGCACCAAAACAATTTAATAAATTAATCATATTTGAAAGTGTCTTCTATGGTTTTAAAGCATTGCTATATGGAATTCCCGCTGGAATAGGTGTATCAATTTTATTTCACTTAGCAAATGCAAATGTAGTTAGAGGAAAATCATTTATTATTCCATTTAAGGAAATATTTATCAGTATCTTGGGAATATTTATTATTGTTTTATTAACAATGAGATATGCAACTAATAAACAAAAAAAAGAAAACATTTTAGATGTAATTAGACAAGAGAACATTTAAGCTGAAAATAGATATCTATATATCTATTTTTTTGATATAATATTAGTGTGATTTAAATGAAAAGAAGCGAAGTAGATAGAGAAAAACTTAGTCCAATGATGAAACAATATATGGATATTAAAGATCAGTATCCTGATGTTTTATTGTTCTTTCGTTTGGGTGATTTCTATGAATTGTTTTTTGAAGATGGAGAAATTGCATCTAGGGAATTAGAATTAACTTTAACAGGTAAAAGTGCTGGTTTAGATGAGAGAATTCCAATGTGTGGAGTTCCCCATCACGCTGTTAAGGGCTACCTGGAAAAAATAATTAATAAGGGATATAAAGTTGCTATCTGTGAACAAGTTGAAGACCCCAAGGAAGCAAAAGGAGTAGTTAAAAGAGAAGTAGTTCAAGTGATAAGTAAAGGAACAATCGCGGACCTTGAATCATTAGATGCTAAAGATTATAACTATATTGGTAGTGTAATTGACTATAAACATTCATATCTGCTTACTTATGCAGATATTTCAGCAGGAAAATTAATGTCATTATTAATTAATCATGATTCAGATAAATTAATTGATCAAGTAATTAATTTAAATATTAAAGAAGTTGTTATTAGTTCTGATTTTGATGTAAAAATAATTAATATTTTAAAAAACAATCATAAATTAGAAATTTCTACCTCTGATGAATATTTATCTGAAATTAATGAAAATATCTTAAAATTCTTAAATGATCCAAAACAAATTCAAGGTGTCCAACATTTATTTTATTATTTAATAAAAACTCAACTTAAAGATTTAAGTAATATTAATGATATTGAAGTTATTAACCCTTATCATTATTTGGAACTTGATTCACATACAATTAGAAATTTAGAATTAGTTGAAACAATTAGAAATAAGGAAAGAACTCATTCTTTAATTTGGCTTTTAGATAAAACAAAAACAGCAATGGGAAGCAGAACCTTAAAGGATTATCTATTAAGACCATTAAAAAATAAGTCTGAAATAGAAAGTCGTTATGATATTATTGAAACTCTAAATACAGAATTTATTCATAAAGAAAATTTAAGAAACGCTTTATATGAAATTTATGATATTGAAAGATTATGTGGAAAATTAATCAATGGAGGAGTTAATGGCCGTGATTTTTTACAAATAAAGAAATCATTAAGTATCTTACCTGTCATTAAAGATTTAATAACCAAAATGAAACTAAATTTTGATGTTTTAATTTTTCCGGAATTAGTTGAACTTTTAGAGAATTCGATTAATGAAGAGGCTCCAATAACGATAAAAGAAGGTCATTTAATCAAAAGAGGTTATAATTCTGAATTAGATGAACTTCATAAAATTAGAAGTGGTGGGAAAGAATTCATTGCATCCTTAGAAGCAAGTGAAAAAGAAAGAACAGGTATTAAAACATTAAAAGTTGGTTTTAATAAAATATTTGGTTATTACATTGAAATTAGTAAAGGTCAAGCTGCATATATTAAAGAAGAGTGGGGGTTTGAAAGAAGACAAACTCTAGCTAATGCTGAGAGATTTATCACACCTTTATTAAAAGAAAAAGAAGCCTTAGTTTTAAATGCCGAAGAAAAAATTATTGAACTTGAATATGAACTATTTAATGAAATTAAAGAAATTATTAAATCTAAAATCCATGATCTTAAAACTGTTAGTCGGGTCATTGCTGAAATTGATGCCTTGGTTTCTTTATCAGTTGTTGCTGAAGAAAATGGCTTTATTAGACCCAAACTTAATGAAGAAAATGAATTATATATAAAAAATAATCGCCATCCAGTTGTTGAAAAGGTTATTGCTAACCAATATGTCGCGAATGATGTTATAATGAATAAGGATACTACAACCTTGTTAATTACTGGTCCGAATATGTCTGGTAAGAGTACCTATATGCGTCAAGTGGTTATCAGTGTAATTTTAGCCCAAATGGGAAGTTTTATTCCAGCAAGTGAAGCTAATATGCCAATCTTTGATAAAATATTTACAAGAATAGGTGCCTCTGATGACCTCGTAGGTGGTGAATCAACATTTATGGTAGAAATGTTAGAAGCCAAAAATGCCATTGTTAATGCAACTAAAAATAGTTTAATATTATTTGACGAATTAGGAAGAGGAACTGCAACTTATGATGGAATGAGTATTGCGGAAGCAATCTTAGAATATGTCAATATCAATACCCAATGTAAGGTTTTATTTTCCACTCATTATCATGAATTAACTAACCTTAGTAAAAGTTATAAAACTATTAAAAATATTCATGTAAAAGCTCACGAAGAAAATGGTAATATTACTTTCTTACATAAAATAGAAGATGGACCTGTTGATAAAAGTTATGGGATTCATGTAGCTTCTTTAGCTGGACTTCCACAAGAGATAATAAATAGAGCTAATGATATATTAAAACATTATGAAAGTAATGGTAAAAGTGAAATAAAACCAGTAAATGAACAAATGTTATTTGTTTTTGAAGAACCAAAAAAAGATCCGGTTAAAGAAAAATTATCTGAGTTAAATCCTTTAGAAATAACTCCTTTAGAAGCTTTAAATATATTATATGAATTAAAAGAAAAGAATAAGTAGGTGAAAAGTATGCAACTAACAAGAAGTGAATTAAGAGAAAAAATAATGACAATCCTTTATCAAGTTTCGGTTTATCAAACTCAAAAGACTGAGTATGATTTAGAGAGTGTTATTAAAGAGAATATGGAAATTGAAAATGAATTTATCAAAGAAGTTGTTTATGGAGTCATTACTCATGAACAAGAAATTATTGATAAAGCAAATGCTAATTTAACTGAATGGTCAATTGATAGATTAGATAAAACTGGTCAAGCAATTTTAAAAATGGCAATTTATGAATTAAAATATACAGAGACACCAGAAATAGTTGTTATTAATGAAGCGGTGGAATTAGCTAAGAAGTATTCAGATGATAGGGTCAGAAAAATGATTAACGCTGTTTTAGACAGGATGATTAATGAATGAAAGAAAAAAGATATATAACAATTAGTGAATTAAATAGATATATTAAAACCAAGTTTGATAGTGATAATAACTTACAAAAAATCTATTTAAAAGGAGAAATATCCAATTTTAAAGGACATACAAGGGGTCATTTATACTTTACTTTAAAAGATGAAACAAGTCGTTTAAGTGCTGTAATGTTTTCTTATCAAGCTCAATCATTAAAATTTGTCCCAGAAGATGGAATGAAAGTATTAATTGAAGGTAAAATAAGTGTTTATGAAGCTTCAGGAAATTATCAAGTATATGTAGATAAAATGGAAAATGAAGGCTTAGGAGATTTATTTCAGCAGTTTGAAGAGTTAAAGAAAAAGTTAAATCAAGAAGGATTATTTAATTCTGATCATAAAATTCAAGTTCCTAAGTACCCGAATAAAATTGGCGTAATAACTGCTCCAACAGGGGCAGCGGTTAAAGATATAATTAGTACTGTAAAAAGAAGATATCCAATCGCTGAAATTACTATATTTCCTTCCCTAGTGCAGGGTAGTGATGCTGCAGCAAATTTAGTCAAGCAATTAGAAGTAGCTGATACTCACAATTTAGATGTTATCATCTTCGGTCGTGGTGGTGGTTCAATTGAAGATCTATGGCCATTTAATGAAGAGATAGTTGCCAGAGCTATTTATAAAACCAATACCCCAATTATCAGTGCAGTAGGGCATGAGGTAGATTTTACCATTAGTGACTTTGTTGCTGATTTAAGAGCCCCAACTCCAACAGGCGCGGCGGAAATGGCAGTTCCTAATATAATTGATGTTAATAATCATTTAAATAATTTGATGATTAGGGCGAATAAATTTATTGATAATAAAATAAAAATATCAGAACACAAATTAATTGTTTTAAAAAGATCTTATGCTTTATCTAATCCCTTAAATATTTATGAAGCTAAAGAACAAAAATTATCTTTAATTATTGATAAGATTCAAAATTATATGCATAATAAATTAAATAATTTAGAACTCAAATATAATAATTTAATTTCTAAACAAGTATTAACTAATCCAAAATTAATTCTCCAAGATAAACAAAATGAATATGAAAAAATACTCCAAAAATTAACTTTACTTAATCCTTTAAATATTTTAGATAAAGGCTATGCGATGGTTAAAAAAGATAATGAAATTATTAAAAGTATTAAGTCAATTAAACCAAATGATGAATTAAATATAAAAGTTTATGAGGGAACAATAATAAGTGTTGTAAAAGAGGTGAAAGAATAATGAGTACAAAAGAAAAAACAGTGCGTAAATTTGAAGAAATGATTACGGAGTTAGAAACAATTGTTAAAGAACTAGAAAACGGTAATGTTGATTTAGATGTTGCGATAGACAAATATACTGAAGCAATGAAACTAGCTAAATTATGTGGTGATCAACTTAACGATGCAACTGAAAGAGTTAATAAGATTTTAGCTGATAATGGTAATTTAGAAGACTTTGTTGTTGAAGAATAGTGATTTATGAGAGAAATATTTTTAAAAACTCCAAAAATTAGTGAGTTAGAATATCGAAAAAAACTATTGTCGGATAAAGAAACTATGTCTTATAACAATAATTTTGGCGGAACAATTGATTTTCCAGAAGAAAAATGGGAAACTTGGTTTAATAAATGGATAAAAAATGAAAATGAAAAATATTTTTATGCTTACATTTATGATAAAGAAGAAAACAAACCTGTTGGAGAAGTAGGATATAGATTAGATGATGAAACAAATTCTGCCATGTTAAATATTATTGTCGAGGCATCACAAAGAGGCAAAGGTTATGGATATTTGGGACTTTCAGCTTTAATTAAAGTAGCATTTAATAATGGTTATAAAGAATTAAGGGATTTAGTTTATATTGATAGTACTAATTCACATTCCCTTTTTGAAAAACTAGGATTTAAATGTGTTGGTATAGTTGATAACAGTAAAGATTATCGTTTAACTAAAAATGATTATCAAAAATAGTTTTAAATACATAAAAAAACAAACAGTAAATTTATCTGTTTGTTTTTTTAATTTACAAAATACATTAGGATACTGGCAACTATACCGCCAACCATGATTAATAACATTAACCAAGCCATAATCAATGGAAATAGATTTTTCTTTGGTTTTTTGTTTTTTATTTTTTTATCTTTTTTGTTCTTCATTTACTTGTTCACCTCATCATAATCAATTATAGCAAATAATTAAATAAATATCATTAATTATCAACAAAATATTTATATGGCGCAATTATTTCCCGATTTCACGGAAAGCTATAGTTACAATTTCTTTTGCATTAATTTTACTAGTATTATTAATATTCTTTTTTAAATATAATAAATATTCAATATTGCCATCACCACCAGTAATAGGAGAATAGGTTAAATTTTTGGTGAAATAGTCATTTTTAGCAAACTCATTAATGATCTCATTTATAACTTTTTCATGTTCCCTTGGATCATTAATAATTCCTTTATACTTATCAGCGATTGTTTTGCCAACTTCAAATTGTGGTTTAAGCAAACAAACTATTTCTTTTAGTGTTTTCAATTCATTTAATTTAGGAATCAATTTCAAGATAGAAATAAATGAAACATCAATTGTTGCAATTTGAACATCTACAAGTTTGCTTATATTAATTTTTCTAAAGTCAGTTTTTTCATATAAAGTTAGCTGTGGATTATCAATTAATTTTTGTGCTAATTGATTAGAACCAACATCAACCGCAATAACTCTTTTTATTCCATTTTGCAAGGCGAAATCTGAAAAACCACCTGTTGAAGAACCGACATCAACCATTATTTTATTATTTAGATTAATATTGAATTCTTTTACGGCTTTTTCTAATTTTAAGCCACCTCTAGAAACATAAGGCATTATATTACCGATAATTTCAATTATATCATTATCGCTAACCATTTCATTTGCTTTTATTACTAATTGGTTGTTTAAATAAATTAATCCATCTTGAATAGCATATTTTGCTTTAGCTCTTGAATCAAAATAATTTCTTTTAACTAATTCTATATCTATTCTATTTTTCATAATATCACGCTCTTATTAATTATATTATCATATTATATTATTTAATGAGTATTCAATTTATTAATTGTTTTATGGTATAATTTTATTGGAGAGATATTAATGAAAAATGTAGTAGTAGGAATGAGTGGGGGAGTAGATTCTTCAGTCGCAGCATATTTATTAAAAGAGAGTGGTTATAATGTAATCGGTCTTTTTATGCGTAATTGGGATAGTACAAGAAATAATGACATTAGTGGTAATCCAACTATTGGTAATGTCATTTGTCCACAAGAAGAAGATTATGAAGATGCTTTGAAAGTCTGTGAAAAATTAAATATTTCCTTACATCGGGTTGATTTTATAAAAGAGTATTGGGATTATGTATTTACTTATTTTTTAGAGGAATTAAAAAAAGGGAGAACACCTAATCCGGATTTAATGTGTAATAAGTTTATTAAGTTTGATTTATTTGCTAAAGAAGCAAAAAAGTTAGGAGCAGATTATATTGCAACAGGTCATTATGTTAGAACCGATAAATGTCGTCTTTTAAGAGGTGTTGATCAAAATAAGGATCAATCATACTTTTTAGCGGCTTTATCTCCCAATCAGCTTAAAAATGTCTTATTTCCCATTGGTCATTTAACTAAAGAGATGGTAAGAACAATAGCTCAAGAACAAGGACTATATACTGCTGATAAAAAGGATTCAACAGGAATTTGCTTTATTGGTGAAAGAAACTATCAAAAATTTATTCATAATTATTTACAAAAAAATGAAGGACCAATTATTGATGTTGCAACTAAAGAAGTAATTGGAACTCATGAAGGGCTAATGAATTATACTATTGGTCAAAGAAGAAATGTTGGTTTAAGTGGTAACCAAGAAAGACATTATGTCGTTGGGAAGAATATTGAAGATAATACTTTATACGTTGCTTTTGGTGATGATAATAATTATTTATTTTCTGATTCATGCATTATTTCTGATTTAAACTTTATTAGTGAAACAAAACCAACTTTCTGTACGGCTAAGTTTCGTTATCGTGGTCAGGATCATCCAGTGGAAATAGAATATTTAGAAAATAATGAAGCTTTGGTTAAATATAATGGTTTAGCTAAATCAGTTACTCCTGGGCAAGCTTGTGTTTTATATTTGGGAGAAGAATGCTTAGGAAGTGGCATTATTAAAGAAATCAGAAAGGATAACCAAAAGCTTTGGTATTTAGATTAACATGAAGAGAATCGACATAAGTTTAATTGAAAAAATAGGTTCAGCCGCGGTTGGATTTACCGAAAAGTATTGGATAGAATACTTACAAAGAAAATATTTAGTAAAAATCAGTGGAGAACTTTATGCTGATCAAGATTATATGGAATATTTAGCATCACTTATTTTTAAGAGAATGGGGATTCCCGTAGTAAATGTTTTATTAGCAAATGTCAATAATCAAGATTCATGTCTTATTGAATCTTATTTACATCGTCATCTTGAAGAAGTACAAACAAATGAACATTGGATTCATGTTTGTATTTCGGATAATTGTGAAAAAGAAATATCTATTGCCCTATATAAAATGAATAATATTTTTAATTCGCTTGAAGGAATTAGTGTAGATAATCTTCAAGAATTAAAAAGAGATTATATTAGAATGTTATTTGGTGATGTTGTAATTAATAATGAAGAGCGAATGATTAAAAACATTTCAATTATTTATGATCAAAGTAATAATAAATATTTTTTAGCACCAGCCTATGATCATGGTCTAGCTTTTCACGCTTTCCATGCTGGACCAGAAAATCCTGTTAACTATATTGGCAATGATTATTTTAGTACTATGGATGTATTAAATTATTTGCTTAAACATCATTATGAAGAAATTGAGGATTTATTGATTAAATTAGAGTTGCTTAGTATTGAAATTGAGCGAATGTTGACTAACAATAGTTTTGAAATTGATGATGATAAGAAGATATTTATAATAAAACATATAAAAACGATTCATAATATTTGCTTGCAAAAAGCAATCACAAAAAAACAGTGATTTTACCTTTTATTTACAGTTGACAATCACTTGATACATTGATAAACTTAAGATGTATAGTAGAGGAGGGACTTAGTCGATGAATCGATTAAACGAATTATTACAAGAATTAGGTGTTTCAAAGGTTAGATTAGCCAAATATTTAGGAGTGTCAAGACAAATGGTATATAACTATTTAGATATGAAAAACTTAAATAAGTGGCCCAAAGAAAAGAAAATATTATTATTTAAATTACTTGATATTGAGAATGGTGATGAAGCTACATTAAATAAAATCAAAGTTAATACAGAATATTTAATGAGCGTTGAACAAAAGTTAAACCAATCAATAAAAGAGACAAATACGGTAGACTACGCTGTTGATCTAAAAGGTTTAAATAAAGATGAACAACAACTTATTTCTGACATTATGTTTTTAATTAAAGATAAATTTACTGATAATCAAGAAAAAAGTAAGAAGTCAGTATATTATACATATTTATATTTATTTCATATGTTACAGTCAATAGATAGTTTGCCTGAAACTAGGTATTTAATGGCTTATTTTTCCAAAGTATCAGGTTATACTAATCCAAGAGATTTTAAATTTAATGAAGATAAACAACTATTATTTGAAGGAATAATCCATTCAGCACTTAACCTATATTACAATGGTGGAGCATCCAGAAGTAAATTAATTGATAGTCATAATCGTTTTGTTAAAGAACTAGAAGCTAAAAAAGAAGAAAAACTAAGTAGAACTCAACAACTTGATATGATTAAAGTTAAAGCATTAAAGGAATTGGGTTTCTCAAAAGTAACCCCAGAAAATGCTGTAGAAGTATATGATAAAATGGCTGAGATAGAAAATAGAAAACAATAGGTGAATTATGAAAACACGACAATACAAAAAGCAAACAGTAGATACCTCGATAGAGAAACTAGACAAATGGCTTATAGAGAATGGTTACAAACCAACTCAACCAGCAAACAAAACAGGAACCTTCGTTCGCATATCGAACAAGCCCAAAGGAAAATAACAGGAGACACCAAATATTTACCTACAAAAGAAACATATGGGGTGTCGAAATTCGCGACTAATACAGTGCAAAAGTCGATAGCCTTCTCTGATGTGGCGAGCGAAATACTAAATAATCCAGAAATGTATCAATATTCTTTCCTGAAGATGTTACAGTTAAAGTATCTTCAACATCAGTACTAGGTGGGACAAACAACAAAATTTTACAAAGTGAATCTAAAAAAGCAAAAAAAATTACTGTGTATGTTAATGCAACTAATGTCTTTGGAGGTTTAGAAATGAGATGAATACAAGCCAAAAAATAATTAAGTATTTTGCTATAGTATTGGCTACTCTTGTAGTTGTTTATGGAGTATCAAGAATTATTATGGTTGTAGGATTCATTGCTGGACCAAAAAGTTTTGAAAAACTTGATTCTAGTTATAAAGAAATAAAAATTGTTCAAGATAATTTTAAAGAGCTAGATATTAGTTTAAAGACTACAAATTTAACAATAAAATATGGTGAAAAACTTAAAATTCAAACAAATAATGAAAATTTAATAATAAATGATGATGATAATATCTTGAAAATAACAGAAGAGAAGGGGAGATGGTTCCACTTCTCTAAAAGAAAAAATTTAGTAATATTTGTTCCCAATACAATAGAGTTAAATAACTTAACAATTAGACAAATGGTTGGTGAAATTAGTTTAGAAGAAATTGTTACAAAGAAATTTGAAGTTTATTTAGGAACTGGTAAAACAATTATTAATAAATTAATTGTTCAGGAATCTGCTTTGTTGACTGGTGGCGTTGGTTCAATTGAAATCAACTCTTCACACTTAAATAACCTTAATGCTGAATTAGGAGTAGGTACATTTTCTTTTAATGGTACACTCTCTGATAAATTAAATAATATTGATTGTGGTGTTGGTTCAGTATATATTAGTCTAATGGATGCTAAAGAAAACTACCTAATAAAATATGAAAAAGGTATTGGTTCAATCATTATTGATAATGAATCAATGCAAAGTCAAAAATCAACAATTGGATCTGGTGAAACAGTTATTGATATAGATGGTGGCATTGGTAAAATCGATATAAAATTTGATTAAATCCCTTAAATAAAGGGATTGGTACAACTTCCTATAATAAATATTATGTTAACCAATATATATTAAAGGTAATTAAAAGACCGCTACTCGGTCTTTTTATATGTATAATCAGTGCTGCTATCTTCTTTAATTACTATACTTCTTTTAACCAATTGGAATCTGTAATCGATACATTCTAATTGATATGTTATTATATTTTCTTTAAGTGAATCATCAACAACAAATTTAGTATCAGCTATTTTTTTTATATGATGAATAGCTTGATCATCATCATAAACATATTTGGAATGTTCAATGGTAATGCTGGCATTTCGATTAGAAACTAACCCTATACAATTTATCTTAATACTTGTAGGCGAACCAATGTATTTAGAAGTTCTTGACACAATAACCATCTCATCATCAATGAAATCAATTGTATCTCTAATAAATTTATTTAAGTATTTAAAAATACTAGATAATTCATGTTGTTCAAAATATTCTTGAACTTTTTTATCAATTAAAAGATACTTTGAGTTGTTTTCCATAACCCCCACTCCTCTCTTTAACTAATTATTTATTATACATTATTTTGGCTAATATGCTAGTAATTATTAACTTTGTTAAATAATTCAATAATAATATTAGGTAAAATGTTATATCTAATATGATGACGATATTTTTTTTCTTCCTCGCTTCTACCACTAAAAAGTGACTTATTAGTTACTATTTCATCAGAAATAATGAAAATAGCACTACTCTCTAGATTTAATAAATTGCAACATTTAAAAAAACAGGCAGTTTCCATTTCGATTGTTTGGGCGCCTAATTTTTTTATAAAATCAATATGTGGAAACTGAGCAAATATTGTATCGATACTAAAATTAATTGCAGTCTTATAATCAATATTAAGTTCTTTAATAATGTCTTTTAACTTATTTGTTAAATTCCCATTAGGGTCCTGTTTTTTTAAAAATTCATCTTCCAAATTATGATTTAAGTATCTACTTACCCCATCACCACTAATAGAATAATTAGGAATTACTATGTCTCCTATTTTAATATTTTTGTCCAATGAACCAGCTGATCCAATAAATAAAACTCTTTTACAATTAGTTAAACCTAAAGGTAAAATATCTTCAATCATTTGTGGCGCTCCAGCAGCTTTTAATTCAAGAAATGTGAACTCGAAATTATCACCATAAATATTATAAATTATTTTATTTTCCTGGTTTTGGACTACTTTCACATTACAATCATTAAAAATAGTGTGACTCCACCAGGGAGCAATAATAACATTTTCCAAAATGTTTTCATAACTAACATTAGATATTATATCATTTTTGTTTGTTCCGTATTTTTCATGAGCATTTAATAAGTCTTGATAATTCATAACTATACCTCTTTTTCCATCTTACTTCTTGGATGAAACTCTTCATAATCTTTTTTAATTTGTTCATTAGCAACATGAGTATATATTTCTGTTGTTGAAATATCATCATGGCCGAGTAATTCTTGGATAACTCTTAAATCAACTCCATTATTAAGTAAATGTGTCGCGAATGAATGTCTTAATGTATGAGGAGAAATGTTTTTATTTATTCCTGATTTTAATTGAATATCATCTAAAATTTTAAATACTCCTTGCCTAGAGATCTTCTTACCTAAATAATTTAGAAAAATATAGTTATTTTGTTCTTTTTTAACAAAATAAGGACGGTATTCTTCTAAATATAATTTTAAATAATCCATAGCAATTTCTCCGATAGGCACTACTCTTTCTTTCTTTCCTTTTCCCATAATTCTTAAAAAATCATTTTCTAAATCCAAATTGACATATTCTAAGTTAACTAACTCAGATATTCTTAAACCAGTCGCATATAATAGTTCCATAATTGCTTTATTTCGGTAATCATTAGGAGTTTTTAATTCCATATCTAATAGTTTACTTATTTCTTCTACTGTCCAAACATCAGGTAGAGTCTTATTTATTTTGGGTAAATCAATACCTTGCATAGGATTATTAGTGATTATTTTACTTTTATTTAAAAACTTAAAATAGGTTCTTAAACTAGATATATGTCTAGCAATACTTTTAGCTTTTAAATTATTTTCATGTAAGTATTTTAAATATTTTTCAATATCTTTTGGTGTAAGCTCATTATAGTCTTGATCTTTAAGAAAATTAGCAAGTGATTTTAAGTCTTCTTTATAAGAAGCTAATGTATCTTCAGTAAAATCTTTTTCTAAAGATAGATGGATAAAAAATTCATCTTGACTAAGACATTCATACTTTATTTCAGTTTCATTATCATCCATAATCTCACCAACTTAATTATATCATGCTATAATATATAGAGGTGATTTTATGGAAAATTTAGCACACTTATTAAGACCGAAGAAGTTAAATGATGTAATTGGTCAAGAACACTTAATCGGGCCTAATAAAGTTATTAGCAATTTAATTAAATCAAAGAAAATGTTTTCCATGATTTTTTATGGTAAACCTGGTACAGGTAAAAATTCAATTGCTAATGCAATTGTTAATGAACTAAAACTACCATACCGAGAATTAAATGCAGTAATTAATAATAAAAAAGATTTTGACATCGTTGTTGAAGAAGCAAAAATGTATGGTGAAATGATTGTTATTATGGATGAGATTCATCGCTTAAATAAAGATAAACAAGATTTAATGCTTCCATATATTGAAAGTGGTTTAATAAAATTAATTGGTTTAACAACATCTAATCCTTATCACCGGATTAATCCAGCAATTAGATCAAGATGTCAAATATTTAAATTAAATGATTTAGAAGAGGCTGATTTAATTAAAGGTCTAAAAAGAGCTCTTAAATCATTAGATAATGTTAAAATATCTCCTAAAACAATTGAGTATATAGCCACACTTGCTAGTGGGGATTTAAGAAGTGCGATTACTACTCTAGAAGTAGCTTATTACGCTAAAGAAACAGATGTAATAGATATTGATTTAATTAAGACAATTAATTCTAAACCAGTATTTTTTCATGACAAAAATGAAGATGGTCATTATGATATTTTAAGTGCTTTTCAAAAATCAATTAGAGGTAGTGATGTTGATGCTTCACTACACTATTTAGCCCGTTTAATTGAGGTTGAAGACTTAGATAGTATTTATCGAAGAATGAGCGTTATTGCCTATGAAGATATTGGTCTTGCTAATCCAAGTATGGGACCTAAAGTATATGCAGCAATACAAATTTCTGAAATGTTAGGACTTCCTGAAGCGAGAATTATTCTTGCTAATGTTGTTATCGAACTTGCCCTATCTCCTAAGAGTAACTCTGCTAATATGGCCATTGATCAAGCTTTAAATGATATTAGAATTGGCAATGTTGGTAATATCCCTGAACATATTAAAAATGGTAATCCTAATTATAAATATCCGCATGATTATCCAAATTATTATGTCAAACAACAATATTTACCAGATAAATTAGTTAATAGAACTTATTATCAACCTAAAAATAATAAATATGAAAATAATTTAAAACAAGTAAATGAGGCAATAAAAAAAGAATAATTATTAATTATTCTTTTGGCATGAACCATCACAATTGCCATTGCCATTTCTTTTTCCTTGACCTTTACCAAGTTTTTTTCCGAATTGAAGATTATATTCTTTGCCAATGTTTCTTTTTTCGCCAGTGCAATTTGATAGCTTTTCTTTAATTTCTTCTGCTTGTTCATTTGTTAACTCATTATTTTTTACCATTTCGTCAATAACTTTAACTTTTTCTTCGTAATTGATGTTAGGCATGGTTGCTACAGCCGGTTTTTCTTCAGCGTTAACCGATAAAACAGCTAATAATGATAATAAACCTATAGCAGAAAATGTAATTATTTTCTTCATAGTACTCTCCTTTCAATTATACAATATATATTTAATGTGAAAAATATATGAAGGATCCAAGAATTTTATTTGATTACTTCATTAATTATATAACTAGCACATAATAACCCAGCAACTGCGGGTACAAAGCTATTTGAGCCTAAAATAGGAGTTTTTATTACTATTTCAGCACTTGATACCACTTTAACAGTTTTTCCTTTAAAATGCTTCCTTAGCTGTCTTGCTAAAGGATCGTAATTAGTATCATTTAAATCCATTATTTTTAATTTAGCTGGATCCATCTTTTTAGCTGTTCCTAAACAAGAAATTATTTTTATCTGATTATTTAAACAATAATCAATTAATAGTATTTTAGTTTTAACCGTATCACAAGCATCTATTACATAATCATAATTACTATTAAATATTTCTTGAATATTTGTTTCATCAACAAAATAGTCTAAATCATTAATTATTACTTCAGGATTGATACTTAGTGCCCTTTTTTTAGCTTCTTTTACTTTTAATTTACCTATATTACTTTGATTTGTAATAATTTGTCTATTTAGATTACTTATTTCAATTTTATCAGGATCAACGATTGTTATTTTCCCAACTCCAGATCTAACTAAGGCTTCAAGGGCATAGCCTCCTACTCCACCAATGCCAATTATTAAGACATTAGTATTTTTAATTTTATTTAAATTATTTATTCCAACTAAACTTTCTAAGCGTTCAAACATACTTTCACCTTATTTCCAAAATAAAACCCAAAAGACCAGAAGTAGTGATAAAAACCCGTTTACACAGGTGGGCATCACATGCTTACCATTAGGATCCTAAACAAACGTTAGTCTTCAACACCGGCAAATAATTAGATTCCCAATTTATTCACTTTGTGGGTTTTATATAAAATCCAGTCTATCAGGTAATTATATTATAACAAATAATCTTCAAAAAATAAATATGAAGTGTAAAAAAAAGACACATCTTAATGTGTCTACTAAATTACATCGTTATTGAACTACTTGCTTCTTTTAATTTTTTATTTCTTTCTTTTTGGGCTGCGATGTCCTTAATTAAATCATCATCCATTCTTTCAGCATAAGCTCTTTCTAATAATTCTGGACCACGATCTACAAAGTGAAATATCATACCTAATACCATAGATTCAGCATGACCAGAAAGATCAAAACTATTTAACATCGAATAAGCTTCTTCAATTTCCATGCCAAGATTAAGTGCTTCCATAATCTTTAATGCAGCATCAACATCTCGACCGTTATAAAGATCTTTTAAGCGATTATCAACACATTCTTTCCATTCTTGTTGTAGACTTTCAAAAATTATCTTACTTCCTCTTTCAATATAGTTAAGCGATTGTTCTTGTTTATTATTTTCCATAATATCCTCCCAAAGCGATTATAACACAAAAAACATAAATATCGATTTTATATTACTTCTTAATCTAGATTAAGATTATTTTTTCTTAAAAATAACTCTGGCTTACCCATATTTAGCTCTTTTGATACAGCCAATGACAAACTATCAATAAATGTTTGAATATCTTTTTTAATCTCTATAACATCGTCTTCATCTTGCGAACAATATTCAACTTCTAGAAAATAGCCTAAATCTTTCACATCTTCAAATACTATTTCATATTTTTC
>CAZSDG010000001.1:42502-57085 GCA_964605575.1 uncultured Muribaculaceae bacterium
TTTTTCTGATTCTTCATAAACTTCAACTAATATTTCTATTTCTTTCATAGTTTCCTCTTTAATTTCATTCACTTATTTTATCATAATTATCCAAAAATGATGTTTCTTCTTCATTTAATTTATATTTAATAACTGTATTTAAATTAACATTAGTACTAGAATTGAAGATATTAATATCAATATCTTCATGAATTTTAACTAATTCATTAATTAAGTTTTTCATCTCTAAGCGTTTGCTGTCAACTTTTTTATTGGTAACTGCGCAAGCACAGTCTAGGAAATTTAAATTATTATATTTAACCCATTTTATAATATCATACTCTTTTACTAAGTATAATGGTCTAATTAACTCCATTCCTGGATAATGATCACTTTTTAATTTTGGGAGCATACTCCCATAGACTCCATTATAAAATATATTTAAAAGAATAGTTTCAATTACATCATTAAAGTGATGACCTAAGGCAATCTTATTACATCCTAATTCCATTGCTTTATTGTATAAAAAACCTCTTCTTTTTCTCGCACAAACATAACAAGGTGATTTTTCATTACTTATTTCTAAAAAAATATTTGAATTAAAAATATTTAAATCAAGCTCAAATAATTTGGCATTATCTTTAATTAATTGTAAATGTTTTTGCTCATAACCGGGATTCATAACTAAGTACTTAAGTTCAAATTTATATTTGGAATGTTTTTGCAATTCTTTTAAAACGCAAGCTAAAAGAAAAGAATCTTTTCCACCACTAAGACAAACAGCAATAACATCTCCTTCTTTAATTAACTGGTATTCATCTAGAGCTTTTAAAGTTCTTTTCCAAATTGTTTTTCGATAAGTTTTAGTAATACTTTTGGTTATTTGTTCATTCATTGACTCTTCCATCTGTTAAATATGTCTGCATTGGAACTATATGGAGCTGGATTAGGAACATCTAACCTACAAATCATAGGAATCTTAAATGCACTTCCAAAAGCTACACATGTACCAGGTTGTAAAGCATTTAATTTCTCTAAGACATCTGCAGACATGTTTGGTAACATTTTTTCAATATATTCTAGGTCTAAAGGGTGAGTCATCTTAAATATCAAGAAGTTTGATACTTGAGCAACGACTGTGTCAGACATTTCTACAGGTCTTTGCGTAATTAAATCTAAAAGCAAACCATATTTTCTTCCTTCTTTGGCTATTCTATCAAAAATATTATAACCAATCAAGAAAGTATCGTTATCTTTTTGAATATAACGATGGGCTTCTTCTAAAAATATATGAAATGGAATCGAAGCTCTTTGCATTCTTGTTTTCGTAAAATTAAAAAGTAATCTGGCAAAGATTTTAACCATTGTCTTCGCTAGAGTATCATCGATATCTTGTAAATTAATATTAATTATTTGGCTACGACGATTATTATGCGCGACTAAGTAAGATATATACTTATCAGCAGTTATATACTCAGGAAACTCAAAATATCTTTTATTAGCACTACTTATTAAAGAACTTAATCTTACTTTTAATATCATTGCTGCATCTTGTAGCTGATCATTAGTTTGAAAACCTTCACTAATCAAAGTAAATTCTAAAGCTTTAGCAAAGTCATCAATTGTATAAAAAGCATCTTTAATCTCTTTTATATTTTCGGTTGATTCATCAAGATGACTTAAGACATAATCATTAATCAAAACACTTTCACCAAAATTACCTTTAGAATCAATATTAAAAGCTTCACTAAACCTTCTAGTATAACCAATTCCTTGAAGTTCAGCATCATAATTAAATTCATTAGTTGAACAAGCAGTTACTAATTTAAAAACATCATTCTTCTTTGAAGAACTAGTTTGATTAGAAAATAATATTGATAAAATCCCTTTGGCAATTAAATGATTTTTATATTTATTAGTTTCGGCATCATTTTTCGAAAATATTCTGGCTAACTTTAAAGCTCTTTCTAAAATTGGTAATTGACTATGTTCACTTGCCTGTAAAAGAATCGCTAAATCATCTAATTCTAAAAGATGAAAGGGAATCGTTAAAAGAGTATCATCATTATCTTCTGGGACAGTTGTAATAAACTTGTATTGGTAGTTAGGATTATATTCTTTGATATTTTTGAAAGCTGTTTTATATTCACCATAAGCATCAAAGAAAAATAAATTCGCATTATAATAAAGCATTTTAGGATTAGAAAAAATATTTTGGATTAATCTAGCTACTCCCCAAGATTTACCACTACCAGAGTTACCAAAGATGGCCATATGGTTAGAAAATAAAGTATTTAAATCAACATAAATTGGAAAATTTTCATATAAAGGACTTTTACCAATCAAAAATGATTTTTCATCATCTTGACCAACGATTATGGCTAATTCTTCTTTATTTATTACTCTAATATTGGAATTAAGAGCAGGTTTACGAATAACTCCAGGTATATATCTGGTCCCTTCAAATTCACCTAAAAATTGAATTCTTGCTTCATCTTCGGTAATGTCTTTGACCTCACCGATTATTCTTTGATTTTCTGATTCAAATATAACTTGGATATTCATTAAATTAGGCATTACATTACCCTCTTTAATTAATTCAACAAAAGCTCTATTATCACTTATATATTTAATCTTTCCAAACATTATGCCAACTCCTTTATTCTAACTAAAATTTTATCATAGTGTGGATTAGATTACAATAGTTGAATTTTTCTGTTCTAACTGTTAATATATACCCAAGGAGGAAATATGGAAGATAAATTAGTAGGAATATACACCTGGTTGCTTAGAACTAAAAAAGCCAATCCAGAGTATGTTTATGATAATCACGCTGAATTTGCGGCATTAATGACTGAGTATAAAGCTTTAAGTGGGCAAATTAGTGATACAGTTGTATTGATAATGTCAACATTAAAGACTGATATTGAACTTAGTAAAGAACCAAAGGAAGTAACTAGAACCACCGAAGAAGAAACGTTTTTCAGAAAAATAGTAGGGATTAACACTTGGGTTTTAGAAACTAAACAAAATGAACCAAATTATATTTTTGATAATGTTGCTGAAGTTGATGGCTTATTAAATGAGTATAGAAATCTAAATACTTTAGATCCTAGCATTAAAACAGTAATGGAAATGCTAACAAAAGATATTTTATTAACTTTGCAAAGTCAAGCCCCGGAAAAAGCTCAGGAATATGTTGGAAAATTAACTTCGTTAAATCTTACTCAACTTGGAGACGCTAGTTTTAGTAAATAAAAAAAAGTATTGATAATTTAATCAATACTTTTTTTGTTACATCCCGCTTCCAATATTATAACTGTAAATATGGTTGCTTTTTTCTATTTCTGTATGAGCTTCTTCAATAGAGGAAAGTCTAGTTAGTGATGATTCATCAACATAATGACAACAAGTACTTGTTGGAAATGTTTTTAAGTAATCTTTTTCTAAACAAGTCATCACTACTTTACCATTTTCAATAGTTGTTTTAAATGAATCAAGTTCAGCAAATGTATCTTCATCGATTTTAATTAATGTTGCGGCTTTAGTAACTAATGAGTTAGGACCCGCAATAACATTTTTACTTCCAAATTTTGTTTCAATTATATATAAAGTATATATATCTCCTTTATATATATTTTCATTGTTTCCCATAATAATCCCCTTTCAGGGTTGTTATTATATCAAAAAATTGATTAATGTAAAGAAAAACTATTAATAAATACTAAATATGATATAATTTTCTTATAAGGAAGAGGGTTAATAATGGCTAGTGATAATGCAGTAGTAATGTCCGCGGCTAACTTAGATGTTATTGAAAATTCAATGACTCAATTAGCAAATAATTTAAGTCAAGTTAATGTGGGAATGTATGCAGTTGATACAAAAATTAATGATGTTACTGCCAGTGTAAGAACAATTGAAGAAGAAATAAAAAGTTTTATGGAAGAAATTCGTGGTTCTTCTATTACTTCTAATGCAAAACAATCGATAATGTTAAATCAATCAGAACTAGATAAAAAATTTGGTCATTACGACCGTTTAAGAAGAAATGTTAATGGTTTACTTCAAGCTAGTGATATGAGCGCGGTTACTAGGGAAAGCGTTCAAAAAATCAGTGAAGAAGTAATTGTTGGAATCCCAAATTACTGGTTAGCGCCTGCTTTTGTAGCTTTAAGTGCTTGGCTTACTGACGATAAAGATTTAGCAGAACGGGCTTTAAAAGAAGCAATGGCTCGTGATGATGAGAAAACTAGTCTAATGTTTGCTTTAATTCATGCTAGAGCTGGTCGAAATAATACTGCAACTATGTGGTTAAGTAGGTATTTAGAAATGCAAGATCCTACCCAAATGGAACCGATGATTATTGTTGTTTTAGATGCAATTTCTAACGGTGTTTTTGGACTTGATGGTAAAAACTTAATAACACAAAAGCTAGATCAATGGTTTCAAGAATTAAATCAAGATCAAAAATATAAGTTATCCGAAATAGAAAGAATAAAAAACCACTTAGAAAGTTTTAAAGAAGCAGTTCCTGATCGTTATCCATTTATTGAAAATTTTACAGATGGTTCTGACAATATCTACGCTAGTCTTTCATCCAATTACTCAAGAACTAAAGTCTTTAATTATTTTCAAAACGTTTTTGCTAAAGCAAAACTTGATTCAAATAAAAAAGTCAAAGTAGATGAAATATTAGATTCATTAGTCTTTAATTATGAAAGTGCTGAACTAGACTTAAAAAAAGATATATATAAAAACAAATTAATAGTTGAAGAAAATGGCAACATTACTAAAGCAAATAAAAGATTTAGTGAGTCAGAAATAGCTTATGAAAAGTCAGCAAATTTATTTACTATTTTAAATAATGTCTGTTTAGATTTAACTGAATCAAGTCAAGAAACAAAAAAACTTTGTCTAGCTCTTTGTAAAGATTTATTTATTACTGCTTATAAAGAAGCCTATTCAGATGTTACTCAAAAAGAACATAACTTTAATATTAATTTAGATAATATTTCACTTAATACGACTAATGGTCAAAATCAAAAAGAGTTAATGATTGATTTAGATCGAAAAATTAATAATAATATTCAAGAAGAAATTGCCAAAATACCACTATTTGATTTTAAAATGTTGATTTCCACAATTTTGGGAATTGCCGCTATTTTCTTTACTTTGAAAATTCCCGTACTTGCTATAATAGTTGGTATAGTTGTTATTGGTTTTAATGCTTTCAATATAATGGGAGCATTAAATCAAAGAACAAAAATTCGAAAATCTATTTTAGAGCGAAGAACTGATTATCAAAAAATACTCATTAGTTCAATAGCGGAAATTGTTGACTATCAATTTATTACTAATAATGGTAAACATCATGATGAGCAAATATATAATTATTTAAATAATTTAAATTACAAAGACTATTTAACCGCTGATGTTAAAAGAAATATCTTGATTGGAGGCACAAAAAATGAATGAACCAGCAATAATTCAAACAACTGAAACTAAAACAACTGACAAACTAGTTCAGTCACTACCCAATTGGGACTTAAATCCACCGATGATTATGATAAAGAAGGTGGTTAGAAAATGACCTATTATGAATATGTAATGCTTATTAATGAAAATAAAACTAGTCCTCGAAATGAAGTATTAATTAATCACTTAAATAACTTTGAATATGAAGAACCAGTTATAACGAGATTAACAAATCATGTTATTGATCTAATTTCGGCAAGACTACAAAATGCTTTTGATTCATTTGTAAAAAATATTCTTAACTCTAATTTACAAATAGATAATTTACCAATGTTTATTGCTGAACTAAAAAGAGAGATAGAATATGTTCATTCATTTACTAAAACAACTCTTTTAAAAGAACAAGCAGAAGCATTAAAAAGTCAAATATTAATCTCAGTAACAGATTTTGAGTCAATAATAAAAAGTTCTTTAGCTAATACTAATAATAATGAGATAGAAAGTATAATAAATAATTTAGATTTGAAAGAAGGTATATTATGAATTATCAAGAAACAAAATTAATAATGACAAGGTATTTACAGGCAAGAATTCCTTTTATAAGCTTTTCTACAACAGAAAAACAAAGGGCTAATGATTTATTAACAGAAATAAGTAATGATTTAAACATGCCTATATTTATCCATTCAATGTCAAAGGGGTTATATAATTTAACGACTAATGAAATAATCAGTGATGAAAAAACTGTTGGTGGAGCTTTAGATTTTATTTCTGAAACATTAAAAACAAGAGAAAATCAAACATTTGTAATTAATGATGTCAGCGATTTAGAAACAGATACATTTACTTCAAGATATTTAGCGGATATTGTCAGTATAGCTGATAGCCGTAGTTCTGTAGTTATTGTCATAACTGAAAATGGAATTTGGACACCTCTACAAAGATTAGGAATGAATATTGAACTTGATTTACCTAATGAAGAAGAATTATTAGCAATTGTCCAAGAAACAGTCGAGCCTTACAGAAATCAAATAACCATTGAATGGTCAGAAAATGATTTTAAAGATGTTGCTAATATTTTAATGGGAATTACAAAGATTGAAGTTAGAAATGTTATATCTACTCTAATTGCCAAAGGTAAATTAGAAAAAGATGATTTAACTTATTTGAAATTTGTTAAAGATAATTTATTTTCTGATACAAGTGGAATTGAGAAAATTCCGGTGGAAGATAATTTAGTTTATGGTGGTTTAGAAAACTTAAGATCTTGGTTAGAAGAAAAGAAAGTATTACTTGACCCTACTCGTCGTGAAGAAATGCGTAAAAGAGGAATAAAATCACCAAGAGGAATATTATTAATGGGTGTGCCAGGTTGTGGGAAATCTCTTTCTGCTAAAGCGATTGCTAATTTATGGAAAATGCCATTATATTTACTTGATTTTTCCACAATTCAAGGTAAGTATGTTGGTCAAAGTGAACAGCAACTAAAAGAAGCATTAAATATTGCTTCCTTTGTAGCTCCTTGTATATTATGGATTGATGAAATTGAAAAAGGTTTATCAGGAGCTAACGATTCATCTGGTGTTACTAATCGTTTAATTGGTCAATTTCTTTTCTGGTTACAAGAAGCTAAACAAGAAGTTTTTGTTATTGCAACTGCTAATAATGTTCATCAATTACCACCAGAATTACTAAGAAAAGGCCGTTTTGATGAGATGTTCTTTGTTGATTTACCAAATACCCAAGAACGTGCCGAAATTATTAAATTATACTTAAAAAAATACTTAAATGTTCAAGTTAATGAAGAAGCAATCAAACACTTAGTTAATGCCTCAGATAAATTTTCTGGGGCCGACATTGAAGCAACAATTCGTGATATAGCATATAAAACCTTATCAACAAATGCAGAAATATCTCTTAATTTAATTAATGATGCTTTTAAAAATTCAATATCTATGTATGATAGCAATAAAGAAAAAGTTGAATCAATTAGAGCCTGGGCCGAAGGAAGAACAATTAAAGCTTCTAAAGATGATGAAACAGAAACTCAGGCTAGTGATGTAATTCAAGTAATATAAACAAAAAAATACGTAAATTACGTATTTTTTATTAGAAAATCAACAATATCTTGAGCAGAATTTGGATTAGCTAATTTATAATTAAATTTAAATTTATTTGTTAAAACTAAATTTATTTTTTCATTAATATCCTTTATTTTCTTTGAATAAATTGAAGCTTTATTTTTTTCAAAAAACTTCCGATTATACTCCTCTACTCCTAAGAAGGCTTCAAAGTGAATTAAAGGTTTCTTTTTAATTAATATTTCAGTTGAGGATATTCCGCCGGGTTTTGATACGACAACATCCGCCACGCTCAAATATGAATTAACCTGGTTAGTAAAAGGTACGACCTCTAAATTATGATTAGATAATTTCTTTTTTAATTCCTTAATTAACTGTTTATTTTTTCCGGTTAAGACAATAACATGGTATTGATTAGTTTTTAAGATTTCTTGACATAAACCTAATGCATCTCCACAACCTAAACCGCCCATCATTATTAAGATAATTTTTCTAGTTGTTTTAATATTTAACTTTTTCATTGCCTCTTCTTGAGAAATTTTATCAGCAAAAACACTTTTAACAGGGATTCCTAAAGGTATTAATTTTTTCTTTGGTAAACCTTTTTTGACAAAATCTTTAATTAAATTTTTATGAGGAATAAAATAATAATCTAAATTTGTTTCTTCAATAAATGGAATATAACAATAATCAGTAATAATTCCATAAGTTTTTATTTCTAAACCTTTATTAATTAAATAACTAATCGTTTGCATAGAAAAAAGATGGGTACAAAATACTGTATCAAAATTATTATTTAAAATATATTCTTTTATTTTTTTTGCATACATAGTATTTTTAATATAAACAGGTGATTTTACTTTATCATTAGAAAAAAACAAGCCCATTTTATAAATTATATTTAATAGCTTTGGTGAATTTACTGCAGTTTTATTAAAAACATTTACCCCAAATTCAGCAAAACGTTTACTAGCAAATATAGCTGTATCGATGGTTTCAAATTCTATTTTATTTTTTTCTAATTGTTCTTTAATAGCGGCTGCAACACTATTATGTCCTTCTCCGTAACTACATGTTAATATTAATACTTTCATTTAATCACCAATTTATTTTCTTATATCTAATTCTTTAGTTAATATCTCTTTAGTAATATTTGGATTAGCTTTACCCTTAGTATTTTTCATTACTTGACCAACAAAGAAATCAAAAAGGTTCGTGCGGCCATTATGATAAGCATTTACTTGTGATTCATTATTATTTAAGATTTCCACGATTATTTTCTTTAACTCAGTTTCATCGCTTAATTGAGAAACATCACTTTCTTTCAAAATATCCGTAATATTTTTCTTACTTGTTATTACTTTATCAATTAAATCTCTAGCTTGTTTTGAAGATATTTCATTATTTACTTGTTTATCTAAAATTATTTTAAGCATTTCAGGAGTAATAAATAGATCTTTAATACTTAAGTTATCTTTATTTAAATAACCCATAATTGTTGTAGTTAGGTAATTACTGGCTAATTGTGGAACTATTTCTAACATTACACAACTTTGATAAAAATCAGATAGCTCTTTATCTTTAATTAAAACATTCGCATCATACTCAGATAAGTCATATTCTTCAATATATAATTTTTTTCTTTGGGCTGGTAATAATGGAATTTCTTTTTTTAGTTCTTGTAATAACTCGGGATCTATTTTTATTTTAGGTATATTAGGTTCGATAAAATAACGATAATCAACTGCTTCAACTTTTTCTCTCATGCTAATTGTTGTTCCTGTTTCTTCATCAAATCTTCTTGTTTCTTGAATTATTTCATTACTCCTCCCCTCATCTAATAATTTAGATTGTCTATTTATTTCAAAATTAATAGCTTCTCTAACATTGGCAAATGAATTAACATTTTTTATTTCGACTTTAGTCCCAAAATCATAATCGCCTTCATATCTTAAAGAAACATTAACATCACAACGCATTTGCCCAAGTTTAGTATCTGCATCAGATATTTCAGTATATTTTAAGATGTTTCTTAATTGCTCTAAGAATGCTACTGCCGCATCAGCTGTATGTAAACAAGGCTCTGTAACAACTTCAATTAAAGGTACTCCTGAACGGTTATAATCAATTAAAGTTACATCACCAATATGATCTAAAGAGGCAGTATCTTCTTCTAAATGAATATCATGAATACTAACTTCCACTTCTTTACCATCAACATCAATATTTAACTTGCCATTAATTCCAACTGGGTATGTTTGTTGAGTTATTTGATAACCCTTTGGTAAATCAGGATAATAGTAATTCTTTCGATCAAAAACCATATATTCAGGAATTTCACAGTTTAAAACTAAAGCTAATTTTAAAGCTTCTTTATAGGAATGAATATTTAACACTGGTAAAGTTCCAGGTAAGGCTAAATCTAAAGGACTTAAATGTTTGTTAGCAATTTCATTATATTCATTAATTGAACTTGAAAAAACTTTAGATTTACTTTTTAATTCACAATGTAATTCTAAACCAATTACAGCTTGATAGGCCATTATTTCACCCCTTTATACTCTAATATTTGTTCAAGATTATAAGCAATATTTAATAATTTATCATCAGTCATAATCTTACTTGTAATATTTATCCCAACTGGTAAATTATCAATTAAGCTACATGGTAAGGTAATGCTTGGAAATCCTCCAAAATTACCAATAATCATGATATTTTCTAATAATAATTCATCTTCATTGCTTAAGATATTATCTAATTCACTTATTTTGGGTGCAGCATCTAATGAAGCAGGAACAATTAAACCATCATAATTATTTAGTAATTCATTAACTCTCTCAACAATTAATCTTCTTGCGCGGCAAGCATTTAAAAAATATTTTTCTTGATTTTCTTTTTGTAAAACAAAACTACCAATTACAAATCTTCTTTTTATTGAAGAGCAGAAATTCTTTGTTCGATAATCAATCATCATTTCTTCGGTTGAAAGACCTTCTCCACGTGGTCCAAAGATGATACCCGTTAAATTAGAAGCATTACTGGTAGCTTCTGCTGATGAAATACAATCATAGGCGGGTTTAATCGCACGTAATAAATTTATATCGATACTTTCAGCATTAACTCCAATCCCGCTAGCTTGTATTTTTTTTATGACTTCATTAAAATAGTCAACATCCATTAATTCTTTTATATAAAATAATTTATATTCATTTTTCTTTTTTAAATTACTAACTAAATCAATTTTTGAAGAATCAAATGTCGTCATATCATTTGGATCTAGGCCTTTTAGATTATTTACAACCAAAGCGGCATCATTAACATTAGTTGTAAAAACTCCCACATGATCAAGGGAACTGGCAAAAGGAATTAAGCCATAACGACTAATTAAACCATAGGTTGGTTTATAACCAACTATTCCTAAGTAAGTAGCAGGTTTACGAACTGAATCGCCAGTATCACTTCCTAATGAAAACGGTACTAAACCAGTGGCAACTGCAACAGCACTTCCTGATGAAGATCCACCTGTTATTCTCATCTCATCATAGGGATTAATAACTGGTCCTGTATGGGCTTTTAATCCAGTGCCTCCCATTCCTAATTCATCCATTGCAGTTTTACCAATTAAGATAGCTCCCAAATCTTTTAGTTTTTTTATTACAGTTGCATCATAAACTGGGACATAATTTTTAAGTGTATTAGATGAAGCTGTTGTTAATACATCTTTAGTTGATAAATTATCCTTAGCAACATAGGGAATATTTGCGAGGGGACTAATAATTTCATTAGTCTTAACCTCATCTAAAATAGTTACAAATATATTATATTTACTTTGTAAATCATGAGCATTAGTTAAAACGTTTTCTAATTTGATGTTTTTAGACTCTTCTATTGTCATTATGCCACCACCCTTGGTACTTCTACTTCGCCATCAGTTACTTTACCAGAGTTCCTAAAAGCTAAGTCTATAGGTAGTGACTCAGTAGCAACATCTTCTCTTAATAAAATATTCTCTAGAGGAAATGGATGCGCCATTGGTTCAACATTATTGATATTGGGAATCTTATTAATTAAATCCATTCTTTTTTCAATATCAGCAAATTCTTTTAATAACTCACTGCTCTCTTCTTCAGATAAATTAAATAAAAGTTTATTTGCATAACTATCAATTATTTCTTTTGTAAAATTATTCATTTTTCTCACCTACTATTTTTAAACCAAGTTCAGCTAATTGTTTATCTGAGATAGTACTTGGTGATTCACTCATTAAATCACTAGCATTTTGAATTTTTGGAAATGCTATTACATCTTTAACATCATCAGTACCACACAATATCATTGTTAAACGATCAAGTCCTGGAGCAATACCAGCATGAGGAGGTGCTCCATATTTGAAGGCTTCAATAAAGAAACCAAACTTCTTTTTAGCCTCTTCATCACTTATTCCTAATCTTTTAAATACTTCAGCTTGAATTTTAGCATCATGGATTCTTACAGACCCACTAGCGAGTTCATAACCATTTAAAACAATATCATAAGCTCTTGCATAACACTTTTCTGGTTCACTTAATAATTTTACATCATTAGGCATTGTAAAAGGATGATGGGCGGCAACATATCTCTTTTCAGTTTCTGAATACTCAAACATTGGAAAATCAGTAACCCATAAGAAGTTTAACTTTTCTTGATCAATTAAATTAAATCTTTTTGCTAATTTTAATCTTAAATAACTTAAAGATGCACTGACAACTTTATACTTATCAGCTACGATAAAGACTAAATCATTGTTATTTAAACTTAAATAATCTTTAATTTTATTTAAAATACCTACTTCTAAATTTTTACTTACTCCGCCAGCAAACTCATCATATTCATATTTAAGATAAGTTAAACTCTTAGCTCCATAATTTTTAACATCTAAAGTTAAATTATCTAAATCTTTTCTCGATAATTCATTAGCTTTATTTTCTAAAACAATACATTTAACAAACCCATTATTATCAATTACATCTTTATATAAACTAAACTCAGTAGATTTAACTATTTCAGTTAAATCTTTTAACTTCATTTCAAATCTAGTATCAGGTTTATCAGTTCCATAATCATTCATTACATCAACATACTTTAATCTTGGAAAATCACTTAATTCAATACCCTTAACATCTTTAACAATTTTTTTCATCATACCTTCAACCATATCCCAAACAGCATATTCATCAGCAAAACTCATCTCAATATCAATTTGAGTAAACTCTGGTTGGCGATCCGCTCTTAAATCTTCATCACGAAAACAACGAGCTATTTGATAATATTTTTCAAAGCCACCAACCATTAATAATTGTTTAAATATTTGGGGACTTTGTGGTAGTGCATAAAAAGTTCCTTTTTGTATTCTTGATGGAACCACATAGTCTCTAGCACCTTCTGGTGTACTTTTACATAGAATCGGTGTTTCAATTTCAATAAAACCATTATTATCTAAATATTCTCTAGTTGACTTCATTATTTGATGTTTAGTAAGCATAATATTTTTTAACTTCTCTCTTCTTAACATTAAATAACGATATTTAAGTCCTACCCCTTCACTTAATTCATTATCTTCATAAATATTAAAAGGCATTACTTCACATTCATTTAAAATGACTAAATCACTAGCAATTATTTCTATTTCCCCAGAAGCTAAATTTTCATTTTTTTCACTTCTTTCTCGAACTAAGCCAGTTACCTCTAGACAATATTCATTTTTTAAACTACTTGCTAATTTAAACTTATCTTTAGAGTGTTCTTTATCAAAAACAATTTGAACTATCCCACTTCTATCTCTTAAATCAACGAATATTATCTCACCGATATTTCTAATTCGATTAACCCAACCATGAACGGTTAATGTTTCTCCTAAATTATTCTTATTTAATTCATTATTGTTTATTTTTTTCATATATTTCCCTTTCTTAAAAATAAAAACCTAATAACGTAAGGACGAAAAACTTTTCCGCGGTGCCACCTTACTTTACTAGGTACTCTTTATCTTTTTATCGCATCTCCTGCGTCCTATTCTTAACTTAAAAGGTTGTCAATCTTTTCAAATAGAAATCCATTAATATTTTAGCATTATTAATTATATTATTCAATAATTAACTTAAAATTCACAACTTTATTTTGATTATAATTTTGATTTGATCCAGTATCTTTAAAAGTAACTAATAATGTATATTCATGCGTTATATCTTTTTCTATTGAAGAAGATGCGTGCATAAGTCCATTAGTAGTTGGTACAGGTGTTTCACTCTTCCCACTACATACCCCACTTACTGCTTGAGCTGGTAGTCCATAATCACTATAAGAAATACAACTAAGTTCATAAACATATTCATCATTAATAATTGTATTATTTACATCTGTAAAATTAATATTATAAGAATTAACAGTTACATTTTCACTAGTATTTTTAACTGTAAACTTACTAGTTAAACTATCATTAGGTTTTTTAATTGACCCATTAGTTGAAATATTCCCATTATAAGTCAAAGACAAATTCTCAGTCTTAATTATTACATTATTATTCTCATTTTCTTTAGTAATATTCGCTGTATAAAAAGCATAAGTTACTCCTCCAATAACCAAGACAAGTAATAATATTCCTAAAATAATTACCAAAGGAGAATAACCTTTATTTTTCTTCTTCATATCCTCAAATCCTTCTAACAAAATAATAACATAATCATAATCTATTGTCTAATGTTACGCCACACTATTTAGGACATCCAATATTATTATTTAACCAATCGTCATATAATGTTTTAGAATTAAGATCATTCACTATAATGTTTAAATCACTTTTACAATTATAAAATATATTGCATCTCCAAATTGAATTATTAATTATTGAATTATTTAAATCTAGACTTGTAAGACTGCTACAGCCATAAAACATCCAAGACATATTGGTGACACTACTTGTATTAAAATTGCTTAAATTTAGACTGGTGAGACTGCTACAGCCTTCAAACATTGCTTCCATTGTGACGACATTGCTTGTGTTGAAATT
>CAZSDG010000002.1:0-44360 GCA_964605575.1 uncultured Muribaculaceae bacterium
ATTATTTTTTAAAGATTTTTTTACATCAATTATTCTCTGGTTAGCTGAACCTTTGAATTGTAAATCCAAACTTTTATCCTCTAAAATAAATTTTCCATCAACAAGTACATCTATATTTTTTAATATTTCTAAATATATTGGTTCTGTTTCACTTTTTTCGATTAATTGATCAAATGTAAAACCCGAATAAATCCAAATATTAAATTTCTTTTCTTTCGCATATTTTGTTAGCTCAAATAATACTTCTGGTTGAGACATAGGTTCTCCACCGGAAAATGTTATTCCATCTTGAATTTCTAAATTATCTATTTCCTCTTTTAATTTAGTTAACGAAACTTTTTCGCCTGTTTTAAAGTTCCATGACTCTGGGTTATGGCATCCTGGGCAATGATGCGGACAACCTTGAAACCAAATTACAGTTCTTAGTCCTTCTCCATCTACGATACTGTCTTTTTGAATGGGACTAGATAGTCTTGCGTAAATTTCTTTCACGCTCTATGTTTAACCCTATCATGTTCTTCGGCTTTTTTACTGTTGTTGAATCTATCAACAGTGCCGACTAAATACCCAGTAATTCTTCTAATACGGTCAAATGGAACACCATCTTCTTCTTTTCTTCCACATCCTGGACATTGATCATTAATAACACCAACAAATCCACAAACGGGATCACGATCTACTGGGTGATTGATTGCACCATAACCTATACCGCTTTCCTTCATGATTCGTACTACTTTTACGAATGCATCAACGTTATCTGAAGGATCACCGTCTAATTCAATATAGCTAATGTGACCTGCATTTGTTAAAGCGTGATAAGGCGCTTCTGTTTTAATTTTATGTTCAATTGTTGTATTATAATAAACTGGTAAATGGAATGAATTTGTATAATAATCACGGTCAGTGATTTCCGGAATAATTCCATATATTGATTTATCAATTGCGGTGAATCTTCCGCTTAAACCTTCAGCTGGAGTCGCGATTAATGTGTAATTCATATTAGTATCTTTTGCATACTTGTCACACTTCTTACGCATAAATCCAATTATTTCTAATCCGAGTTCTTGTGCTTTTTTAGATTCCCCGTGATGTTTTCCGATTAATGCTTTTAACGTTTCAGCAAGGCCAATAAAACCAAATGTTAAAGTTCCGTGACCTAATACTTTTCTAACTTTATCACGCGGTTTTAACTTTGCTGAATCCATCCAAACTCCTTGTCCCATTAAAAACGGGAAATTAACCACTCTTTTGTTAGCTTGTATTTCAAATCTTTCATCTAATTGAGCTTTGACAAGATCCATTAATTCATCTAATTCTTTGTAAAATCCTTTCATATCCGCTTCTGATCTTTCTTTGCCAATTATTCCATATTTAATACCTAATCTAACCAAATTAATCGAAGTAAATGAAAGATTTCCTCTTCCTGGAGTAATTCCTTTTTCTTTATCATAACTATTTGCTAAAACTCTTGTTCTGCAACCCATATATCCTACTTCAGTCTTATAATTTCCCGGTTCATAAGTAGCTAAATTATAAGGCGCATCTATAAATGAGAAATTAGGGAATAATCTTTTTGCCGAAACACGACAGGCAAGTTCGAATAAATCATAGTTAATATCAGTTTTATTATAGTTGATTCCCTCTTTGATTTTGAAAATTGAAATTGGAAAAATAGGAGTTTCTCCCTTTCCTAAACCTTCTTCTGTCGAAAGTAAGAAATTCTTTGTAACCATTCTTCCTTCAGGAGTAGTGTCAGTTCCTAAATTGATAGAACTAAATGGCACTTGCGCCCCAGCTCGACTGTGCATAGTATTCAAGTTATGGATGAATGCTTCCATCGCTTGAAATGTTGCACGATTAGTTTTTTGTAAAGCTTTTTCATATGCGCTTCTAAATATTTTTATTACTTGTAAAGATTCTTTCGCATATTTATCTAACTCAGAAACATCAAAATCTATGCTAGTAATTTTAGTAATATCTTTTTCTATTTGATTAAAATTAATGAATGATAAGAATCCTTCAACTTCCAAAAAATCATATGTTAGTTGTTTAAATTCTTTTTTAAATGTTTTCAAAACTCCAGGGGCCATAAATACATCAAATGCCGGAATACTTTGACCACCGTGTTGATCATTTTGGTTAGCTTGAATAGCAATAGCAGCTAAAGAAGCATAACTCATAATACTTTTTGGTTCTCTTAAAAATCCGTGACCAGTTGAAAACCCATTTTTAAACAAATCATTTAAATCTATTTGACAGCAAGTAGTTGTTCCCATAGGTAAAAAATCCATGTCATGAATATGAATCCTACCCTCATCATGAGCATCTGAAAATCTTTTATCTATTAAATATGCTTTTGCAAATTCTTTAGAAATCGTACTACCAAATTGTAACATCGTTCCCATCGAAGAATTTCCATCTATATTAGCATTTTCTCGTTTGCTGTCGGCTTCCGAAGATTCTTTTAGGCTTAGCTGCTCAATTGCTTTGATAAGCTTACTTTGTCTTGAACTAAACAATTCTCTTGATGCTGTTCTTCTCTCGCGATAAGCAGAGAAAGACTTATGGACATCAGAATATCCATCTTTTTTTAAAGTTTCTTCAATTATTTCTTGTATTTCCTCAATTAAAATTTCTTTTTTATCAGCATAATCTTTTTGAATTTTATCAATTACATGCAAATAAACTTCATTTACTACTCCGTCAGTATAATCTGAATTTTCAATGCTATCAAAACCTTTTTTAATAGCAATCGCAATTTTTCCCCCGTTAAATGAGACCTTTTTGCCGTCGCGTTTTACGACAATTAGAGTCTTTAAAAAATTAGTTTTGTCCATATCTTTTACCTCCCACAGTTTGATATTTTACAACCCATTTGACTTGAAAAAATAACATTTTTTAGTCTTAATTGTATATTAAGTATAACCTTGAAAAATATAAAATGCAATACAAAAACCCAGAATTTTAGATAATTATTTTACAATTTTAAATATTATTTCTCCCTCCTTTGATATCAAATATTTTTCTCGTGCATACTTGGCAGCATAGTCAGGATCTTCCAACTTAATTATCTCGCTTCTAAGGTTTTCTTCGGTTTTTAATAATTCTTTATGTCTTTTTTTCAAACCTTTTTCAACACTTCGATTACTTATAATTCTAGACCAAGCTTCAACTGTTGTAACACACAAATAAGCCGCCAAAAAGCAGCAAATAACAAAAGAAAATAATATGCGTCTCTTATCTTTTTTTGTCTTTTTTCGCATGTACTTCACCTAACCATCTATTATTTTAATTATATAGACAATCTAAGTTTAATACAATTGATAATTAAGGAGTTTTACATGATTTAACACTTTTTATACATAAAAAAAACACGAAACGTGTTTTTTATTCTTCGTTTTCTTCTAACACTTTATTGTACTCATCAAAGATTGCATTTTCAAATTGTTTTCTTACTTCTGGCGTAATTGGATGAGCTACGTCTTTGTATCCACCTGTCGATGTCTTTCGGCTTGGCATCGCGATAAACAAACCGTTGTCACCTTCGATAATACGAATATCATGAACAGCAAACGAGTCATCTAGAACAACATTTGCAATCCCTCTTAGACGAGAGTCTGTTTTTTCAGTTTTTCGAACAGATACTGATGTAATTTCCATAATGTCTCTCCTTCTAAAGTTAAATTAACTTAACCTAAGTTTATAATATTTACTAATAAAATGCAAGTTATTTACTTAATTTTTGTGTTAGCTCAATAAAGACATTTATTGGTAGCTCTTCAGCGCGAGAATTCAAATCGAATTTGTGTTTTTGCAATACATTATTAACAATGTCTAAATCGTATTTTCGTAAATTATTTCTAATGTTTTTGCGTTTAAATTGAAATGAATCACGCAGTAGTTTTTGAAAAAAATCCAAATCAATTTCTTCTTCATTTTCTTTTTTTTCAAAAAGTAGGACAACGCTATCAACTTTCGGTTTTGGCAAAAAATTTTCTTTACCAACAAATAATACTTTTTTTATATTATAAAAATAATTTAAATGAACAGTTATTGAGCCATAAGATTTTGTTCCAGGTATAGCAGTAAATCTTTCGCCAACTTCTTTTTGAACCATTAACAACATTTTATTTACTTGAATATTTTCATTAATTATTTTATTAATAATTGGCGTTGTAATATAATATGGTAAATTAGAGATGATATATAAGTTTGAATAGTTTCTATTCTTTAAATAGTCTTTAATATCTATTTTTAGGAAATCTGCAAAAACTATTTCTGATCGCTCTGAAGAAAATCTATCCAAATAAACTTTTAAATCTTCATCAATTTCAAAACCAATATAGTTTGAATTTTTGCTTAAAATTATTGCTGTTAAATCTCCTTGACCAAGGCCTATTTCAATAACCAAGTCATCTTCTTTTACATCAATAAAACTAACTATTTTTTTTAATAGATTTTTATTTTTAATAAAGTTTTGACCAAATTGTTTTTTAGTTTTATATTTATTCATAAAAGAAAAGGCGTTTATTCGCCTCTTTTTTTCCAACCTTTTCTTAATAAGTCATATTTTATTTGGCTTCTACCTATTTTTCTTCCAGCATAGTCCTCTGATTCTGTTAACAAATCTATTGCGGTTCCACCAACACCTCGATCTAAAACAATCGCTATAACTGGTTCGGCAGAAACTCTACTTGATTCAAAACGAATTATCGAACCACAAGGAATATTTTTTGAAGAAGCGACAATTCTAACATTACCATAATCAGCATCTTTATGAATTATTGTTCCATCTCTTACATCTTTACTTGTACAACCTAAAAAACCAGAGCATAGAGCACAATCAGCGCCATATCCAGTTAGGTCCCCAACAAAAGAATCCAGCGGAGAGTATAAATCATCATAATTTATTGCTTCCATTACCTCAGCTCTTGCACTAAGATTAAGTGTTTTATTTAAATTTTCGTTTATAACTCTAACTTCGTTTTGTCCTGCAATATTTTTAGCAAGAAATAGCAGTCCAAAAACAAGAACAAACTGAAAAAAACGATAAATGTTTTTTAAGATTTTTTTCAAGATTATCACCTCATTTAGTATAAGAAAATTTTATCACGAACTTTATTAAATGTCAAAAATTCGTTTAATGTTTTTTTCTGTTTGAGATGATATTTCTTCCGCTGATATATCCAGTTCTTTAGATAAGTAATTTACTATATCTATTACCATTTTCGGTTCGTTTTTCTTACCGCGGTTTGGTTCTGGTGTTAAATATGGACAGTCCGTTTCAAGAATAATATTTTCAATACCCACTTTTCTTATCACTTCAATTAATTTGCTATTTTTAAAAGTAACAGTTCCATTTATTCCAAGCAAATACCCCATTTTAATATATATTTGTGCCGTTTCATAACTACCAGAAAAAGAATGAATAACGCCTTTTAAACTATACTCTTTTAATATTTTTATCGTATCTTCCGTCGCTTCACGACTATGAATAACAACTGGCTTGCTCTTCGCTTGAGATAATTTAAGCATTTTGTGAAACAAATTAATTTGTTCTTCTTTTGTATTCTTGCCATAATAATAATCTAAGCCTATTTCACCAATCGCTATTATTTTTTGATTATTTACGTTTTCATTAATGAACTCAATCCAGGAAAAATCATAGTCTAATGCTGAATGAGGATGAATTCCAAGTGTTCCAAACAAATTTTTGTACCGATTTACTATAACACTAACTTCTTTATTAGAATCATTATCATAACCACTCGTTATATATCTTAGAACATTTCTTTCTTTAGCGTTATCAATAATTACGTCAATATCATCATAATATTTTTCGCTTAAATGACAATGACTATCAGTAAAATTCATTCAATCAGCTCCTTTTATAGCTTTTTTTGTTTCAATAATATTCATAATATCTAATAAGTAATAAATAAAGTGTCTTTTGAGTTTGTTTTTATAAATAATAATAGTTATTCTTCCATTTCTATATGTTAGAGAAATGCTGCTGTTAATCTTAGTGATAAGCTGAAGTAGTTTTTCTCCATCGATTTCATTGGATAGATTTCTTGGAACGGTTAACTCAATGATTGTTTTGTTAAAGTTTATTTGATTTATGTTATTTTTATTTGCATAGTACTCAAATAATCTTTGATGCATATATACTTTAATATTATCAGTAATTTTACCGAACCGATCTTCAATTACTTCTTTAACAGCTTCTAGTTTTTCCTTACTATCAATCTCATTTATCATTTTGTGTATTTCTATTTTAACCATTTCATCACTTACATAGGTGTTAGGAATATGTGTTTCAACATCTACTAAATTTTGAATATCGTCTTCAGTTTTTTTAATTTCTTGATTATTTAATTCAGCTATTTTTTCGTTGATCATTTCCATATATAGTTCAATACCTACTGAATCTACAAAACCAGCTTGTTCACTACCAAGAACATCTCCTGCACCTCTAATAGCTAGATCTCGCATTGCTATTTTGTAACCACTCCCAAGTTCAGTAAACTCTTGAATTGATTTAAGCCTTTTTATCGCTACATCAGTTAATATTTTGTTTTTCTTATACATTAAATAAGCATAGGCAATTCTATCACTTCGACCAACTCGACCTCTTATTTGATATAGTTGGCTTAATCCAAATTGGTCAGCATCAATAACTATCAACGTGTTTACATTAGGTATATCTATTCCTGATTCAATTATAGTTGTACAAACCAAGACATTATATTTTTCATTAATAAAATCGGTCATAATATTTTCTAACTCTTGCTTATTCATTTGGCCGTGTGCTGCGATTACTCTAGCATCTGGAACCAATTTTGTTATATTAAAAGCTTTTTCTTCAATGTTTGCAACTCTATTATATAGGATAAAGCATTGACCATCACGAGAAATTTCTTTGTAAATTGCATCTTTAATTAATAATTCATCTTCTTCAATCACATATGTTTGAACAGGGTATCTATTAATAGGTGGAGTATCAATTATTGATAAGTCCCTAATTCCAGATAAAGCCATTTTTAATGTACGAGGGATTGGTGTTGCTGAAAGAGTTAAAACATTAACATTTTTCTTAATTTTTTTAATTTTTTCCTTATGAATAACTCCAAATCTTTGTTCCTCATCAATAACTAGTAAATTTAAATTTTTATATTTTATTTTTTCATTTAAAAGCTTATGAGTACCAAATACAATATCTATAGTACCTTTTTCTAGTCCTAACAAGATATTTTTTGTCTCTTTTTCCGTTACAAATCTATTTAAAAGAGCAATATTAATTGGATAATTTTTAAATCTTTCTACTGCACTTTGATATTGTTGATTTGATAGTATAGTCGTTGGGCAAAGATATGCTACTTGATACCCATTCATAACCGTTTTGAATATTGTCCTAAAAGCAACCTCTGTTTTTCCATATCCGACATCTCCGCATAATAACCTGTCCATTGGTCTTGATAATTGTAAATCTTTATCAATCTCTTCAATAGCTTTTATTTGATCAGGAGTTGGATCGTAAATAAACTCACTAGCAAATGTAGCCTCTTCAACATAATTTATTAATGGTTCTCCCTTTTGACTTTCTCTTTCTGCATATAATTCTATTAACTCCTTAGAAATGTCATTTATTTTTGCTTGAACTTTTCTTTTTTTATTTTCCCATTCAATTGAGTTTAACTTATTAATAGTTGGTTTGTTTCCATCTTTTGAAGTATATTTGTATAGTGTGTTTATTTTTTCAATGGGTATATATACTTTATCATTTCCTTTATATAAAATTTGAATATAGTCCATACTAATTTTGTTTTTTTCTATAGTTACTATTCCATTATATATTCCAATTCCATGAATTCTATGAACAACATAATCACCAATTATTATTTGATCAAAATTACTTATCCTTTTTCCTATTTTTAAACTGCTTTTGTATTTTATTCTTTCAAATGATATTTTTTCATAATCTTTATCTGAAACAACTACATAATTGTTAATGATAAACCCTTTATTCAGCTTAATATTTATTATGTTAATTTTGTTTTTCTTAATATCGTTAAAATTATCAATAACAATAGCATTTGAAAGCTTACTTTTCATAAATTCAATTTGAGAAAAAGTTGCTAAACATATAATTATTGTTTTATTATCATTAATTTTTTCAATTACAAATTGATTAAATTGATTAATATCAGAGTTAAAATTGGGGATTTCCTGACAAATTATCTTGTTATTTGGCGATTTGTTAATTGTGTCGATCTCAATTGCTTTTTCCTTTTCATTATAATTATTAAATAATTTTTCTTCAGGATTAATTTTGTTATTATCAATATAGTGCTGTTTTTCTTCTAGCAGTTTATCATATGTTAATTTTATTTGGTTTGGATCTATTTTTATTATTAATGGATCATTTAATAATTGAGTAAGACTAGTGCTTTCTTCTGAAATAATTTCTTTAAAGGGATAAATGTAATGAGTATCTATATTTTCTGTTGATAACTGAGTTGTATCATCAAAATAGCGAATTGATTCTATGGTGTCACCAAAAAATTCAATTCTAACAGGTTGATCATCATCAATCGCAAAATAATCTACAATAAATCCTCTTACCGCGTATTCTCCAGTTGTAGTGACTAATGATGTTCTTGTATAACCGTATATTTCCAGTTTCTCCACGATTTTTTCGCGGCTAATTTCTAATCCTAAATTTATTATGAACTTTTCATTTACGGTCTTTTTATTTGGTAAGAGGTGAATATATCCCATTAAGTTAGTAATAATTATTTTTGGTGTCTTATCCGCTATTTTTCTTAGGGTTTCTAATCTTTTTATTTTTAATTCTGGTGAAATAGACAAGGCAACGCTAGAAACAAAGTCATCCATTGGAAAAAGATATACATCATCAATATAAGTACTTATTTCACCGTATAAATTGTTTGCTTTAAGCAAATCTCCTGTTAAAACTATTACATCTTTATTAGAACTCAAAAATTTTCGAACAATTATTAACGTATTGACTTCTTTTGTCAAACCATCATATTTGTCACTATTAATATCAATAATTTTGTCTAAAAAAGAAAACATATTATCTATTTCTTTTCTAAAATAAATTTATTAATATCACGTATAGCTAAATCGAAGATTTCATTCAGTATTTCTACCTCTTTTTTAGTAAATTTACTCAATACAAAATCTTTTGCATCCTTATTATTTGCATTGTTAACACCTATCTTGATTCTCAAAAAATCTGTTGTATTTATATTATCTATTATAGATTGAATCCCGTTATGGCCACCAGAAGTACTATGATTTTTTAATTTATAATTTCCAATCGGCATATCAATATCATCTTGAATTATTAATAGATCTTCAATTTTTATTTTGAAATATTTTAAATATTTTTTTACTACAATTCCAGATAAATTCATGTATAGGAGTGGTTTAATAAAAATAATTTTTTCTCTACCAAATTTTGTTTCATATATCAATGCATCAGGTTTTGATTGCCAGGCAACATTGCCTAAAAATTTATCAATTAAAAGAAAACCAATATTGTGACGGGTTTTTTCATATTTTTTACCTGGATTTCCTAAACCGACAATTAACTTCATTTGTTTTTTTTCTCTTTCTTTTCCTGTTTAACTTCTACTGTAAATCTTTCGTTGTTAATATTTACTATTACTTTTTGGGAAATAATATCAATATTTTCAACCTTGCCTTTACCGTGTTCAGTAGTTATAATTTCACCAATTTGTGGCATGTTTTTTCTATATTCTTGGTATTGCTCGTCTTCATATGTAAGACAACAAAGTAATCTTCCACAAGCGCCATTTATTTTATTAGGATTTAAGGCGATGTTTTGATTTTTAGCCATGTTTATGGTTACAGTATCAATTGAATCTAAAAATGAACAACAACATAACTTTCTACCACACTGACCTATACCGCAAACTTCTCTTGCTTTATCTCTTACACCAATTTGTCTTAATTCGATTCTGGTGTGGTATATACTAGCAAGTTTTTTTACTAATTCTCTAAAATCTACTCTTTCGTTTGCTAAAAAATTAAATAGCAACTGTTTTTTATCAAACGTATAACTCGCATCAATTAATCGCATATTTAAACCCATTTCATCAACTATTTTACGAGCATTATTTAATGCTCTAGCGGCAGCTTCTTGATTTGAAGCATGAATTTCTAAATCTTTTTCTGTAGCAATTCTCAAAATTTGCTTATAATTATTTAAAGCATCCACTTCCTTGCCTTTTCTTACTACACTTGCAATTTGTGCTCCTTTGTCTGTATCAACAATTACTTTTATATTTACATCTATGTCGTCTTTACTTACAAAATTGTACACCTTGCCATTCTGCTTAAAAACTAATCCATATAATTTATACATCTATTCTCCCCATTTCTATAAATAATTTATCTATTGATAAATCAATATTAACATTATAATTATTATTTCTGATAATTTCTTCTATTATTTTTATTTTTTCAGTTATAGCTGCAATACTGTTTTTTTCTCTAATTAGTTTAATCAAAGCTTTTTCAACATTGTTTTTTTTGTGTTGATCGGCAATAGAAACATAGTATATATTTGAAAGTATCCTTAATAATATAACAAACATGGCTCTATCAACAGTTTTTCTATTTTCTTTTTTATCAGTTGAAGAGCCTTCTTCATTGCCAATTTCAGACTGTTTTTTAATTAATAAATCTTTTAAATCATTTTTATAAAAAAACAAATTTGAAACTTTTTTATCTTCAATAAGTGATACAACTTTTTCAACCATACTAAGATAATTAATATATTCATTCTCTTCAATGTTTAAAGTCTCGTAGAAAGAAGTATTATCATAATTTTTTTTGTAAATGCTACATCTACTAACAATTGTTGGTAAAACTGAAATATAATTTTCTGTTAGAAAAATTCCTATAATATTTCTTTCTGGTTCCTCTAAAAATTTTAATATAGTGTTTCCTGCAGATAAATTCATTTTTTCTGGTTTTACAATAATATATATATTATTATTTATTTCTGATGGTATAGAACTAAATCTGGCTTGCAATTCTAAAATTTGTTCTTTTTTAATATCAGTATTTTCTTTATTTATAATTGCTATTTCAGATATATTATCAAGATCTATACTTTTTTTTGTATAGTTTTGATTATCGTTAGCAACAATTTTTTTAATAAATAATATTGTTTCCTCATAACATTGTTCAATATCATTTGTTTCAATAAGTATGGCATGGGAAATAGTATCAGTTTTATAGTTGCTTAATAGTGTTTCAAATAATTTATCATCCATTTTTTACCACCTATATTTTTTTTCTATCTTGTAAAGCTCTATCAAGTGTAATGGAATCTAAATAATCTATTTCCGCTCCCATTGGAATACCATAGGATAACCTAGAAACCGAAATTTTTTTATCCTCAAATATTTTTTTTAAGTATAAAGTGGTAGTTTCTCCCTCAATTGTCGGTTTTAATGCTACAATTAATTCAACATTTTCTAAGTTTTCACATCTAACAACTAAAGAAGAAATATTAATGTCTTCAGGAAATATTTTATCAATTGGAGAAATCAAACCATTCAAAACGTGATATTTCCCATTAAAATTACCTGTTTTTTCAAAAACAAATACACTTTTATAGTCTTCTACAACACAAATTGTTTTAGAATCTCTATTTTCATCATTACAAATATCACAAATTTCTTTATCAGTTAAATGGCCACATATCTCACATATTTGCAAATCTTTTTTTGATTTAACTAATACGTCTGCAAATTGGTTAATCTCATCTGCAGTCAATTCTAAAACAGAAAGTGCCATTCTTTCAGCTGTTTTTTCACCAATTCCTGGAAACTTTTTAAAGTATTCTATAACACTTGCTAAAACTTCTGGATAAATCATAATTATAATAACCCATTTAAGGAATTACTGTATTTTCCCATTTTTGAGTCAATATCAGCATTTATTTTTTTAATACAATCATTAATTGCAATTGTTATCATATCTTCAAACACTTCTATATCATCTGCATCAATAATATCTTTTTTTACCGATAATCTCACTAACTCTTTTTTACCATTAAATTCAACGTCAACAAATTCATTTTCACTTGCATATATCGTTGAATCAATTTCTGCCTGTGTTTTCGCTATTTCTTTTTGTAATTTTTGGGCCTGAGCCATCAAATTTTGCATATTCATATTTTAATCTCCTATCTAATATCTATATTTTCTTCGCCAAAAATATCAATTGCTACATCTGCCGTTTTCTCCTTTTTCTTGGTTACTTTTGGTTCTTCTATTTCAACATATTTTATATTATTTGATCTTTTGTCAATATATTCCTTCATTTCGATTTCCCACTCAGTATCAGTTAAAAAGCAGATACTTATTTTTGTTCCAGAAAAAGTTTTAAATGCTTTTTCAATTTCTTCCGTTTGTTCAACTAATAATTTAATTGCACCGTTAACTGGTGCCGATATAATCAAGTACTTCTTAGAAGCAACTTCTACCTGGCTGTGTTCAACCATAGAAAACAATTGTGCATTGCTGTCTTGCAAATTTTCAATAAATTTATTCCAGCTTTTAACCATTTCTTGTTTTATTGTTTTACTAGCTCCTGCAAAACAATTATTAATTCTGATTTGTTTAATGTCAAAATAACTAACATTTTCTTTTTTTTCATCTTTTTCTTTTTTTTCTATGTTAACTTTAGTTAACATTTTCTCGCTCGCAGACTTTTCATTGTACTCCTTCGTTAACATTTCTTTTTTTGGAGAAATATTTTTGTCAACTTTAGTTAACATTTCATCTTTTTCTTTATTTTTTATGTTAATTTTAGTTAACATTTCATCATTATTTCCAGCAAAATCTTTATTATTGCTTAATATATGAGATAAAATGTTTATTTCAAGCAATAAATATGGATTTGTAGTTAATTTTATTGATTTTTGACAATCAATCAATAATAAAATTAAATTTTTATTTTTTTCAATTTTTTTGTTATTACTACGAATTAACCCATATATTTCTTCTTTTAAACTTTCAATCATTTTATTTATTAGAACACTAATATCTGTGCCACTTTTTTTTATACTACCAATTTCATCAAGAAATTGTTTAGAATCTTCTTCTTTAATAGTATTGAGTAGCAAATTAATTTTTTCGGTTGAAATATATGAGAATGTTTTTTCTAAGTCTTCAATTTCAATCTTATCTTCGTTGTTGGATAATTGATCTAATATGCCTAATGCATCGCGAAGCGATCCATCGCACATAACAGATATTTCATTTAATACATCTTTATTTATATTTATTTTTTCTTTTTTACATATTTTACTTAAATGTTCGGCTATTTTTTCAGTACTTATTTTGAAAAAATCAAATTTTTGGCATCTGGAAAGTATAGTTAGTGGCACTTTATGTATTTCTGTAGTTGCCAAAATAAATTTGACGTGTGAAACGGGTTCTTCTAATGTTTTTAACAAGGCATTGTAAGCGCTTGAGGAAAGCATATGAACTTCATCAATAATATATACTTTAAATAGTAATGAGCTTGGAACTAATCTAGAATTGCTAACTAGTTCTCGCATTTCATCAACTCCATTATTAGATGCAGCATCTATTTCAATAATATCTGGCGAAGTATCATAAATTAGGCAATTTTCACACTTATTACATGGATTACCGTCAGTATTATTTAAACAATTAATGGCTTTTGCAAATATTTTTGCTGTACTTGTTTTTCCGGTTCCTCTTACACCAGTAAATATATATGCATGAGCTGTTTTATTGTTAACAATAGATTGCTTAATAATTTCCACTATATTATCTTGACCAACTACCTCATCAAATGTCGATGGTCTATATTTTCTATATAAAACTTTATAATTCACGAAATCACCTCTTGTATATCAATTATAACATATTTATTAGTATATTAATCACCTTTTATCGATAAAAAAATTTGATAACTGTTCTTTATATTCTTCAAGTATTTTTTGGTCTGTATGAATATTTTCAATGCTTATTTTTTTAAATTTCGTACCTTGAAATTGTTTTTTTTCTTTACTACGATCTAACAAATAATATGTATTTCTAATTCTTGCTTCTGAAATGATTTTTTTACACATTTCACATGGTTCCAGACTTATATAAAGATCACAATCGGAAAGCCGCCAATTTTTTTCAATTTTACAAGCTTTTATTATCGCAACGACTTCAGCATGATCAATTGTTAAATAACTTTTATTTCTTTTGTTATATCCTCTTGAAATTATTTTATTATCCTTCACAATTACAGCGCCAACTGGCACATCATCAATATTGCTTGCTTTTTTTGACAAAGTTATAAGTTCTTTAAGTATTTTTTGTTTCATTTATTTCACCACCATATAAAAAGTGCACACAAACAGTGATTGTTATGGCTGCTATTTTCCAATCCTGACCAATTTCCAATGTGTTTGTTGCACATATGAATTATAACATATTATCATTAGTTTATTCAATAAATATTTTTTTAATGTTACACGTGTAACATGGTTTTATTTCCCGGGAAATAAAATGATGGTTACAAACAAAAATTATTTCCCGGGAAATAATTTTTGGGTTGATGTTACACGTGTAACATTTAATTTACTTGCTCATCTACTTCTAGTTCCGTTTTTTCTTCAGAATCTTCATCAGTAGCATTTGTTTCTTCTTGTTCAATTACACTAACTGTGGATACCTTTTGTTCATCTTTTAAAGTTATTAATCTAACTCCTTGGGTTACGCGACCAAGTTGAGATATCTGCTCGATTGGAAGTCTAATCATCATGCCAGAATCTGTTATTATCATTAAATCGTGCTCATCATCAACTACTCTAAATGCAATTAATTTTCCTGTTTTTTCTGTAGTATTTAATGTTTTTACGCCTTTGCTTCCTCTTTTTGTTTGTCTATACTCTGATAGCCTAGTTTTTTTACCATAACCATTTTCAGTTACAATAAGAATATTATCTTCAGGAGAAGCAACAGCTGCTCCTATACAACTTGCTCCATCCAAGTTAATTCCTCTAACTCCCGAAGCTGTTCTTCCCATTGTTCTTACTTCTTTTTCATCAAATACGACCATTCTTCCAGAATCTGAACCTAATACAATTAAACTATCATCATCTGTTAGTTTAACGGAAATCAATTCGTCACTTTCCTTAAGAGTAATACAAATTTTACCAGTTTGTCTAATGCTTTCAAATTCAGAAACACACGTTCTCTTGACTAATCCCTCTTTAGTAACAAATACCAATTTTTTATCTATTTGTTCAGGTGAATATTTAATTACTGAGTTTATCATTTCATCTTTATCTATTTGTAATAGATTTATAATAGGCAACCCTTTTGCTTGTCTACTGTATTCAGGTATTTCGTATCCTTTTAAACGATAGACTTTTCCTTTGTTTGTGAAAAACATAATATAATCATGTGTTGATAAATTCAGCATCAGTTCAACAAAATCCTCTTCATTAATCGACATTGCTTTAACACCGACACCACCACGGTTTTGAGTTTTGTAAGTATCAGCTGTGATTCTTTTAATGTATCCGTTCTTAGTAATTGTTAATATGCTGTTTTTTTCTTCAATTAATGACTCGTCATCAATATATTCAATAGCGGTCATATCAATTATTGTTTTTCTTGGATCATTATATTTATTTTTAATTTCTAACATCTCAGACTTTATTATATCTAAAACTCTTTGGTTGTTTGCCAAAATATCTTTTAAATCAGCAATTAATTTTAATAATTCGGCTAACTCTTCTTCAATTTTATTTCTTTCTAAACCAGTTAATCTTCTTAACTTCATTTCTAAAATTGCTTGTGTTTGTTCATTTGATAATGAAAACTTTGTCATTAATTGATTTACTGCTTCTTCATCATTTTTAGCTTCTTTAATTGTTTTAATCACTGCATCAATGTTATCAAGTGCAATTTTTAATCCTTCAAGTATGTGCTCACGCGCTAGTGACTTTTCTAAATCAAACCTAGTTCTTCTTACTATAATTGTTTTTTGATAATCAACATAATGATTAAATATATCAAGCAACCCCATTGTTTGTGGTCTGCCATGAGATAACATCAACATGTTAATACCATATGATACTTGTAATTGAGTTTGTTTATATAAATTATTTAATAAAACATTTGCATTTGCATCTCTTTTTACATCAATTACTATTCTTATTCCTTCAAGAGCTGATTCATCGTGTAAATTAGAAATACCATCAATCATTTTATCTCTTACTAATTCAGCGATTCTTTTAATCAGTGATTGTTTATTAACTTGATATGGTAGTTCAGTAACAATTATTCTTGATTTATCATTTTTTTCTTCGATTTCGACTTTTGAACGAATTGTTATTGTTCCTTTACCAGTTTCAAATGCTTTTTTTATACCACTATTTCCAAGGATTGAGCCTGCAGTTGGGAAGTCTGGACCTTTAATATACTGCATTATTTCTTCTATTGTTATTTCGTTATTATCAATGTAAGCGATACAAGCATCAATAACTTCTCCTAAATTATGTGGCGGAATATTTGTTGCCATTCCAACAGCAATACCCATATTTCCATTTACTAATATATTTGGAAATCTACTTGGTAGTATTTCTGGTTCTCTTCTTTGACCATCATAGTTATCTTTAAAATCAACTGTGTTTTTGTTTAAATCTCTTAACAGTTCCATTGATATTTTTGAAAGTCTTGCTTCTGTATAACGATGGGCAGCTGCGCCATCACCATCAATTGAACCAAAGTTACCGTGTCCATCAACTAGTGTATGGCGATATGTAAAATCTTGAGCCATTCTAACCATTGAATCATAAATTGCTGCATCTCCGTGTGGATGGTAATGTCCCATAATTGCTCCTACAGCATTTGCACTTTTTTGGTGTTTTTTTTCGGGAGTCATTCCTTCTTCATACATTGTATATAAAATTCTTCTATGAACAGGTTTTAAACCATCTCTTACATCAGGTATTGCTCGAGAAATGATAACGCTCATAGAATAGTCTAAAAATGAGGTTTTCATTTCATTTGTTAAATCGTGAATTATAATATTTTCTTCGTTATTCATCTTTTTTCCCCCTAAACATCCAAGTTTTTAACGTATATTGCGTTATCTTCTATAAATTTTCTTCTAGGTTCTACATCTTCACCCATTAATATTTGAAAAGTTTCATCTGCAGTTATAGCATCTTCTAAGTGAATTTTAACTAATTGTCTAGAATCTCTGTGCATTGTTGTTTCTCTTAATTCAATTGCGTCCATTTCACCAAGACCCTTCATTCTTCCAATGTCATATTTAGTACTTTCTGGTAAAGTTGCTAAGTATTCATCTCTCTCTTTATCATTAATTACATATTTTTTTATTTTTCCGTGAGAAATACAATAAAGAGGTGGCTGTGCTGCATATATATGTCCATTTTCAATTAATGGTTTGAAGTATCTATAGAAAAATGTTAATAATAGTGTTCTAATGTGCGAGCCATCAACGTCCGCATCCGTCATTATTATTATTTTATTATATCTTAATTTATTAATATCAAACTCATCGCCGATTCCTGTACCAAATGCTGAAATTAAACTTCTTATTTCGTCATTACCAAGAACTCTATCTAATCTAGATTTTTCAACATTTAATATTTTTCCTCTAATAGGCATTACTGCTTGGGTTTCAGAATCTCTACCTTGTTTTGCTGGTCCTGCAGCACTGTCTCCTTCTACAATAAACATTTCAGTATTAGTTGGATCCTTAGATATACAGTCGGTTAATTTTCCTAATTGACTACTTAAATCTAAACCACCTTTTCTGATTGTTAGTTCTCTTGCCTTTTTCGCTGCTACTCTAGCACGAGAAGCAATTAAACTCTTCTCAATGATAATTTTTGCTTGATCAGGATTTTCTAATAAAAATCTTTCTAAACCAGCTGAAAATATATCATCAGCTATTTTTCTTACTTCTACATTACCAAATTTTGTTTTTGTTTGACCTTCAAATTGAGGATTTGGATGTTTACAAGAAATAATCATTGTTAGCCCTTCGCGAACATCTTCTCCCAATAACCCTTCTTCATTATCCTTAATAAATTTGTTATTTTTTGCATATTTATTAATAATTCTTGTCAATGCTCTTTTAATACCATCTTCATGTGTTCCACCTTCATATGTGTTAATGTTATTAACAAAAGAATAAACACTTGAGTTATATGTATCATTATATTGCATAGCAACTTCCATTATTACGTTATCTTCTGTTCCTTCAATAAATATTACATCCTCGTGAATCCCTTTTTTATTTTTATTTAGTAATTGAACATATTCGATTATTCCGCCTTCATAGATATATTCATTTCTTTTTTCTTCTTCTCTTTCGTCAACTAAAATAATTCTTAAACCTTTATTTAAAAATGCTATTTCTCTTAACCTATTTGCTAATATCTCATAATTATATGATGTAGTTTCTTGAAATATTTCTGGATTTGCCTTAAATCTTACTGTTGTACCAGTTCTTTCTGGTGAGCATTTATCAATAATTTTAATATCCTCGGTTGCATGCCCTCCGTTTTCAAATTTTTGATAATACACATTACCGCCGTGATAAATTTTTACTTCTAACCAGTTTGATAGAGCATTAACTACACTTGCTCCTACCCCATGTAGACCACCTGATATTTTATATCCTTCTCCACCAAATTTACCACCAGCATGTAATACAGTAAAAATTGTTTCTACAGTTGATAATCCTGTTTTTTTATTTATTCCAGTCGGAATACCTCTTCCGTCGTCTCTTACTTGAATAACATTATTTTTTTCAATTATTACTTCTATATCATCACAAAAACCAGCTAATGCTTCATCAACTGCATTATCAACTATTTCCCATACTAAATGATGTAATCCCTTTTCACCAGTACTACCAATGTACATTCCTGGTCTTTTTTTAACAGCTTCTAATCCTTCTAATACTTGAATGTCACTATCGCTATATTCTCTCATTTATTTCACTTCTCCATCTCTTATTCTCAATATATTAGCTTGTTGGCGAAGATTTTTATTAACTTTATTTAAATCCGTAACGGTAATAAATATTTGCATTGATAAATCTAAGTTATCTAATATATTTTTTATTTTATTTTTATCTAATTCACTATATAAATCATCAATTAATAATATTGGAATTTCTTTCTTTAACTCTTTAATAAGATCGATTTCACACATCTTTAATGCAATTATCGCATTTTTTTGTTGTCCTTCAGAACCAAAATCCTTTATATTATTATCATCCAGAATAAATTCAATATCATCAGCATGGATTCCTATAATTGTTTTACCTAATGTTATTTCTTTTTCTATATTTTTTTGATATAGATTTATTAGTTGATCCTTAGTTTTATTTTCATAATCTGATTTATAATTTATTTTCAATTTATCATTTTTAGTTATTTTTTTATAATAATCACCTATTTTTAGATTAATTAAATCAATTATTCGCTTTCTTTCTTCAAAAACTTTTAAACCATTGTCAATCATTTTAGATGTTAAAATATCTAAATAATCTAATGAAATAGTTTTGTTTGTATATAAAACTTTTAAAAACGAATTTCTTTGTTTGTTTAATTTTGTATATTCATTTAAATATTTTATATAATCATTATTTAATTGAGAAATAATAATATTAATTATTTTTCTTCTGGTACTAGGACTATCTTTTATTAATTTTAAATCGTTAGAGCTAAATGTGACAATTAGTATTTTAGAAATATAATCACTTAAACGATTTATATTATTATTGTTAATTTTAGCTTTTTTACCTTCTTTTGTAATTTCTATTTGATATTTATTAACTATTTTTCCCTTAACTTCCCCGGTAATAATGGCAGATTGTTCATTTTTTTTAATAAGAACATTATCATATACATTTCTAAATGTTTTAGTAAGTGCTAAAATATTTATAGCTTCAATAAGATTTGTTTTGCCACTTCCATTATTTCCTATGATTAAATTTAGGCTTTTAGAAAATTTTAAATTTATTTTTGAAAAATTACGAAAATTTACTAATTTTAAATTTAAAATTTCCATTTTTACCACCTAACATCCCCTAAAATAAAATTAATAGGTATTATAGTACTCCTATACCTATTAATATTATAACACTTTATTTTGACTTAATAAAGGCTTTTTAATCAAAAATTACTTAATTTACGATTTCTCAAAACTGATTCTAATCTTGTTGCTCTTAATATTTGATTATTCATTACTCCATAAGAAACATCTGACTCAATTATGGTATTATTTTTAAATAATATATAATTTTTATCATTTTTTTTAATTATTTTTTCTACATTTTTTAAAGATATCCAAGAACACTTATCTATTCTTGGTGACATTGTAGGAAAAAATATTATTTCCTTGCTCTCTTCAATAATTACTGGTGCTTTATGTGTAACACCAATTAATTTTGAAGTTCCTTTTTGACGACCTTCTAAAGAACTTCCGAAAAATTCACAACTATCATCCATTATCTTTAATGCGGATTTATTTACAATAAACACACGATCAGTTTCATAGACTTTGGATTTATCGGATTTAATTGGAATAACAGCAAGTGTTTCTTCATTAATCTCATATTCTTCCATATATTCACCCCCTAACGGCTACCTTATAACATATTACTTTGTCGAAATTTGTCGCTTTTTGTCGAAATTATTTTTATTGCAAAAAAAAACACAATATTTTGTGTTTAATATGTTTTTATCGGTAATATTAGTTGAATTAAAGTTTCATCTGTTACACTTTTAATAATTATAGGTTTAACATCTGAGTTTAATAATATTAAAATATCATTTTCTTCAAAAGATCTTAATGCTTCTAACATATATTTTGAACTAAAGGAAATATCTATTTCATCTGATTCATTTTTATCTACAATTAAATATTCTTCCACTTTTCCTAATTCACTAGATAATGATGTTACTGTTAAACTATTTTTATCAGTAATCATTTTTACTGTATTTTTTTCTTTATTTTGTGTTAATAAAGAAGCGCGATCAACTGAATCATATAACTCATTAAGTTTAGTATTAATAATAATTGCAAATTCACTTGGAATTAAATTAGAAGTATCAGGATAAGTTCCATTTAATAAATTAGTTTTAAAAATAATATTTTTATATTTAAAAATTACCTTATTATTAAATATATGCATATCTACTGGATCAGAATCACTAATTATTTTATCAAATTCAATTAAATTTTTGCCTGGAATAACAATATTAATTGATTCATTGACTATATTATCTAATTTTATTGTCTTTTTTGCTAAACGATATGAATCAGTAACAATACAATCAAAATTATTACCAATTATTTTAAAATTAACTCCTGTCAATAAAGGTCTTGACTCTTGTGTTGAGATTGCAAATGCAGTTTGATTAATTATTTTTTTTAATTCTAAACCTTCTATTGATATAGGATTTTCTGCATCTTCGAAAGTAATTGCTGGATAATCATTAAAATTTAAACAATTTAAATCATATTTATTTTTATCTGAATAAATCATTATTTTAAATTCATCAATAAGATCAAATTGAACTATTTCTTCAGGCATTTTTCTAATAATATCAATAATATACTTACTTTGAATTATTGCTAATCCTTCTTTTTCAATACTAGCTATATCCTTCTTTGGTATTAGTGTTTGAACAATAACTTCAGAATCACTAGCTGTTAATTCTAATCCTTTCTTTGTTAATTCGAATTTAATACCATTCAATACTGGGATTATATTCTTTGGAGAAATCGCTTTTATTACATAAGATAAGTTTTCTAGTAATAAATTCTTTTTAATTGAAAATTTCATATTTATATTCCTTCTTTCTTTTTTATATTTATTATAACGTTTAAATTGTTTAAAACTATTTAATACCAATAAATCACTAACAATATTATATCTTATTATGTTGATAATATGTTAATTAATTTTGTTTTTAATTTCTTCAATCATTTTTTTCACTTGATTATTTTTCTTAATATCTTCGGTTATTTTATTACAAGCATGAATTACAGTAGAATGACTTTTACCGCCAAATTCTATTCCGATTTTTGTTGTTGTTTCATCTGTAATTATTCTAGATAAATATATAGCTATTTGTCTTGGATAGTTAATATCTGCAGTTCTTTTCTTACTTTTTAAATCTTCAACTGTTATTTCGTAGTAATCAGCAACAATTTTTTGAATTTTTGTTATGCTACTACTTAAGTATTCATTACTTTTTAAATGATCTTGTAACGATTCCATTGCAAATTCTAAATTAATATTTCTTTCGTTCATTGTTGCTGAATAAGCAATTAATCTATTTAATGATCCTTGAAGGTGCCTTATGTCATTATCGCTGTTTTGAGCTATATATTCAATTGCTTCCTCGTTAATATAATCTCTAATTTCTAAATTTTTGATTTTATCCTTTAATATTTTTAATTTTAAAGTGAAGTCTGGTGGATAGATATCAATCGTTAAACCCCAACTAAATCTTGTTTTTAACCTATCTTCTAGAAATTTTAAATCATCAGGAGAACGATCAGAACTAATAATAATTTGCCGATTAAGATTTTTTAAATATTCAAATGTATGAAAAAATTCTTGTCTAGTTTTCTCAGCTCCACTAAAAAATTGGATATCATCAATGATTAGGACATCAATACTTCTATATTTATTTTTAAAGAAATTAATATAATCAAAGTTATTTTCATTATTAGAACTTCTATTATTAATATCTACAAAATCTTCTCGAAATTGATCACTTGTAACATAAAGAACTTTTAAATTTGAGTTTTGAACAATATAATTACCAATTGCATGCATTAAATGAGTTTTACCAAGTCCACTTTTACCGTGAATAAAAAGTGGATTATATATTTTACCAGGATTTTGTGCTACTGTTAATGCTGATGAATAAGCGAATTTATTAGTATCACCAATCATAAATGTTTCAAAAGTATATTCAGGTTTTAAATTAGTGTTTATAGTACTATTTTCTAGATTATTTTTATCATTAATAGGATCTTCATCTTGTTGTTCTTCAAGTTCATCTTGATAAATAAAATTAATTTGATAACTTTTTCCTGTTTTTTCTAAAAATATTTCTTCAAAGAGTGATTTATAAGTATCTGATAAAATTTTTTTATGTAAAGCCATTTCTACTAATATATCTACATTGTTAATATCTATATTGTGTAATTTAATATTTTTAAACCAGGCATTGAAAGAAACTGGAGAGATTTGTTCTCTTAATTCATTTAAAACACTATTCCACAAAGAATCATTATTCATTAATAAACCACCCCGCTCACTAATATTTTTCTTAAGTTAATTTTAACTTAGAATTAACAATTATTAAAGTCAAAAAAACAAACAAGAAGAGTTTTGAACAATATATCAACAAAAATAATTTGTTAGTTACTTATAATAACTGATAATAAAAAAGTTTTCAACAATTTAAACAAAATGTCTTTGAACATAAATTAATATCAACATGTTAAAATGTTTAAAACTATATTTAGTTAAGCTTTATTCATATATTTATCCGTGGTATACTAATATTAATCAGTTAAAGAACTAGATCGGTAATTTATGAAAAGATACGAAAAAGTCAAAAAAAATAGTGAGTTTGATTTTATTCTAAACAAAGGAAAAAATTTGAAAAATAAATATTTCAACATTTTTTTTGTTGAATCGAAATCATATAAACCTAAATTTGGGGTAGCAGTTAGTAAAAAAGTTGGTAATGCTGTAACAAGAAATAAATTAAAAAGAATAGCTACTTCTATAATTGATAAAAATAAAAACTTATTTAAAAATAATAGAAACTATATTATAATTGTTAAAGGCGATTGTTTAAAATTAAAATATGATTTATTAACAATAAAGTTAATTAATTTATTAAAGGAGGAGAAAAAATGAAAAATAAAATTAAAATAGTTTTAGGAATATTGTTGATATTTTTAGTAAGTGGGTGTACTCAATATTTAAAAGATGATTCTAAAAAAACCGTTACATATGAAAAAACTGGACAAGTAGTAACTGCTAATATATTATGTAAACCAAAAGACCCGGAATTATTAAAAATATATGAAAAAAACAAAGAAAGTTTACCTATTGCAATTGAAAAATTACCTGAATGTTCAAATTTTAAACCAAGCAATATTAAATATACAGGAATTTGGGAATCAATTTTTGTTAAGCCGTTGGCGTGGACAATCGTAACAATTGGTAATTTTGTTAAAAATTATGGTTTATCAGTAATGATAGTAGGCTTATTAATAAGAATAATATTGTTACCAGTTTCAAAAAAAAGTGCGCTTCAAACCAAAAGAATGGCGGATATTAATCCAGAATTGCAAAAAATAGAAAAAAAGTATAAAGATAAAACAGATAAAGAATCAATGATGGCTAAAAGTCAGGAAACAATGTTAATATATAAGAAAAATGGTATAAACCCAATGTCAGGTTGCTTAATTGCTGTTTTACAATTACCATTGTTCTTTGCATTCTTAGAGGCTATTAATCGGGTTCCAGCAATTTTTGAAGAAAAATTATTAACATTTCAATTAGGAACAACACCTTTAGTAGGTATTTCTAAAGGAAATTATTTATATATATTATTAGTAATATTAATAATATCTACCACATACTTTTCAATGAGAGATGCTTTAAAGGGAAATCCAACAATGCAATCTGATCAACAAAAACAATCAAAATATATGATGATATTTATGATAGGTTTTATTTCAGTAGCATCATTAAATTTACCAACAGCAATCGCACTTTATTGGATTGTAACTAATGCCTTTGCAGCAGTCCAAAATACTATAGTGAAAAGGAATGATAACAAATGAAATTAGGAATATATGAAGGAAAAACAGAGGAAGAAGCTTTAGAAAAAGGACTTGTTGAATTACATGTTCAGGAACAAGAAGTTGTATATAAAGCCGAAGAAACAAAAGGTGGAATTTTTAAATCTGGAGGTTATAAAGTTTCAATTTTGCCATTAACAGAGGTTAGTGAGTTTATTAAAAATGAATTAACTACTATTTTATCCTTAATGGATATTGAAGTATCATTTGAAACAAAAATAAGAGCAAATAAAGTTCAAGTAAAAATGTACTCTGATCGTAATTCTATTTTAATAGGCAGAAATGGAAAAACTTTAGAATCATTAAATATTATTATTAAGCAATCGATATTTAATCAAACTGGAATGTATCCATATTTTTCCCTAGATGTAGAAAATTATAAAGAAAAACAAGAAGCTAATTTAGAAAGGCTTGCAAAAAGAATGGCTAAAGAAGTTGTAAACACAAAGGTTGATGTAACATTAGAAAGTATGAATTCTTATGAAAGAAGAATAGTTCATAATTGCCTAACTAATTATAAAGGAGTATATACTACTAGCGAAGGTGAAGAACCAAACAGATGTGTTGTTATTAAGTATAAGGAAGTTGAAGAAGAGGAATAATCCTCTTTTTTTGTTGAAAAATAGTAATTATTGCCCATAATTATGATATAATTAGCAATCGAGAGGGATAATATGAATGATACAATTTGTGCGATAGCTACAGCAAGTGGTATTGGAGCAATATCAATTATTAAAGTAAGTGGACCAGAATCAATAAAAATAGTTGATTCTATTTTTACTGGTAATTTAACAAAATCCAAAAATAAAACTTTAAATTATGGATTTATCGTTGATAAAAAAGAAAAAATAGATGAAGTTTTAGTATCAATAATGCACTCACCCAAAACATTTACTACTGAAAATATTGTTGAAATTAATTGTCACGGTGGTATTGCTGTTACAAATAGAATATTACAATTATTAATATTAAAAGGATGTCGACTAGCCGAGCCAGGAGAATTTACAAAAAGAGCCTATTTAAATGGACGAATAGACTTGGTTGAAGCCGAGGCAATAAGTGATTTAATTGCTTCTGAAACAGAAAAATCAAGTATTTTAGCAATTAATCAAATAGATGGAAAATTATCCCGAAAAATTCAAGAATTAAGAGATGATCTATTAAGTATTCAAGCCAACATTGAAGTAAATATTGATTATCCAGAATATGAAGATATAGAAGTCTTAACAAATGAAACATTATTACCAAAATTAGAATTACTTCAAAAGAAGATGAGAAAAATGCTTTTAGACTCTGAAGATGGAAGAATAATTCGTAATGGTATTAATATTGCTATAATTGGCAAACCAAATGTTGGTAAAAGTAGTATCTTAAATTTTTTAATTAATGAAAATAAAGCAATTGTGACAAATATTGCTGGAACAACAAGAGATATTGTTGAAGGAAAAACAGTTATTAATGGAATATTAATTAATTTTATTGATACTGCTGGTATTCGCGATACAGAAGATCAAATTGAAAAAATAGGTATTAATAAAAGTATTGATTCACTAAAAAACAGTGATTTAATAATCTTTGTTTTAGATAATAATACAGTTCTTTCATTTGATGATTTAGAAATATTAGAAATGATAAAGGACAGAAAATTTATATTATTTATTAATAAATCAGATTTATCTAAAAAAATTAATAATGATCTTATAAATAAATATGATTTAGTTGAGGGAAATACAGTTGAAAATGATGGTTTAGATTCATTAAAAAATAAAATAATAGAAATGTTTAATTTAGAAAAAATAAAAACAAAAGATATTAATTACTTATCTAATTCAAGACAAATAGCTTTAATGAAACAGGCTAGTCAAAGTCTAGATATGGGAATAGAATCACTTAGAAAAGGATTGCCAATAGATATTATTGGTATTGATTTAAGCAAGTCGTGGAGTTTACTTGGTGAAATAATAGGCGAAAGTTATGAACAAGAATTATTAGATAAACTTTTTAGTAATTTTTGTTTAGGAAAATAGAAGGAAAAAGGCTATGAATTTTGATATTATTGTTGTTGGAGCTGGTCATGCTGGATGTGAAGCTGCTTACAGTTCTAGTAAGTTAGGTTTTAATGTTGCTTTAATTACAAGTAATATTAATAATATTGCTGATATGGCTTGTAATCCTTCAATTGGTGGGACTGCTAAAGGTGTTGTTGTAAGAGAAATAGACGCCTTAGGTGGAATAATGGGTAAAATAGCTGATAAATCTCATATTCAAATCAAAATGTTAAATTCAGGAAAAGGTCCAGCAGTTCAATCATTAAGAAGTCAAGCAGATAAAGTAAAATATCCAAAAAATATGTTAAATCATTTCAAAAATATAGAAAATATTACTATTATTGAAGAAATGATAGAAGATATTATAGTAGAAGATAATATGGTAAAAGGGGTTATTTCTTCAGTAAATAATGAATATTATTCAAAAGTAGTAATTTTAACAACAGGAACATATTTAAAAGCAAGTGTCCTAATAGGTGATCAAAAAATAGATGAAGGACCACATGGTGAAAAACGATCAGAAACATTAAGTGATAAGCTTAAAAAAATAGGATTTACTATTCAAAGACTAAAAACTGGAACTCCACCTAGAATTGATAAAGATTCCGTTGATTTTTCTGTTTTAAAAGAAGAATTAGGGGACAATATTCACAGATATTTTAGTTTTGATAATCAAACCCCCTATGATATTAATAAACAAGAAAAATGTTATTTGCTTTATACTAATGATAAAACTCATGAAATAATAAATAAAAATTTAAACAAATCTAGTATGTACGGTGGTTTTGTAACTGGAATTGGACCTAGATATTGTCCGTCTATTGAAGATAAAATTGTCCGTTTTTCTGATAAAGAAAGACATCAATTATTTTTAGAACCAGAAAGTTTGTATTATGATGAACTATATTTACAAGGCTTATCAACCAGTATGCCAAAGGATGTTCAAGAAGAATTAGTTCATAGTATTAAAGGTTTAGAAAATGCAAAAATAGTTAAATATGCATACGCGATTGAATACGATGCGATTGATCCTTTACAAATATATCCAACATTAGAAACAAAACTTGTTAAAAATCTCTTTACAGCTGGTCAAATTAATGGTACAAGCGGATATGAAGAAGCTGCTTGTCAAGGTTTGATTGCTGGAATAAATGCGACAGCGAAACTATTAAATAAAGAACCATTAATTTTAAAAAGAAATGAAGCCTACATTGGGGTATTAATCGATGATTTAGTTACAAAAGGAACTCATGAACCATATCGACTATTAACATCAAGAGCTGAATTTAGATTATTATTAAGACACGACAATGCTGATTTAAGATTAAGAAAATATGGTTATGATTATGGTTTAATTAATGAAAACCAATATAATAAACTAATTGAAAAAGAAGAAAATATTGAAGAATTAATTAAATTGTTAATAACAATGAAAGAAAAAATAATAATTAATGATATTGAATACAACAATAAATCATATTATCAATTACTTAAACACCCAGAAATAAAAATTAAGGATTTAATTCAAAATATTGAAAAAAAGTATAGTGAAGATGTTTATGAACAAGTAGAAATTATGATTAAGTACGAAGGATATATTAAGAAAGCAAATAACGAGGCCCAAAAATTAATAAAATTAGAAGATAAACAAATACCTGATGAATTGGATTATAACAAAGTGAAGAATTTAGCTTCAGAAGCGAGACAAAAACTTCAAAAGATAAAACCAAAGACAATAGGTCAGGCCTCTCGAATAAGTGGTGTAAATCCAGTTGATATATCGGTATTAATGGTATATATGAAGAAAGAATATGGAAAATGAAAGAAGAACAATTTATTGAGAAGTTAAAAGAACTTCAGATTGAAATTACAAATGATCAGTTAGAAAAACTAAATATATATTATGAGTTTCTTGTTGAATATAATAAAAAAGTTAACTTAACAGCAATCGTTGAAAGAGATGAAGTATATTTAAAACACTTTTATGATTCACTAACACCAACAAAAATAATCGATTTTAGTAAAATAAATACTATGATTGATGTTGGAACAGGCGCTGGTTTTCCTGGAGTTGTACTTAAAATATTTTTTCCAAGTTTAAAATTGACATTATTAGATTCAAATAATAAAAAAACTATATTTCTTGAACAATTGCTAAATAAATTAAAATTAATTGATGTTGAAGTAATTTGTTCAAGAAGTGAAATATTAGTTAAGAATTCCAAAAAAAGTTATGATCTGGTTGTTGCTAGAGCAGTAAAAAACTTGGATGTACTTTTGGAACTGTGTTTGCCGCTAGTTAATAATGGTGGCCGTTTTCTTGCAATGAAAGGCAAATTAGATGGAGAACTTACGGACAATATTTCAGTAATAAAATACTTTGATTGTGAGATTGAAAAGCATGTTAGTTTCAATCTCCCCGATCAATCAAACAGAAATTTATTACTAATAAAAAAACAAATTGATGCAAAAACAATTAAACCAAGAGAATATTCTCAAATAATTAAAAAACCATTGAAATATCTGGTAAAATAAAGTAATATTAAATATAGAATAATAAAAGAGGGGCAAAAATGAATTCAAATTCACAAGTAATGGATATTTTTATTGAAGAAATAATTCCTAATCGTTTTCAACCACGACTTTCTTTTGATGAAAAAAAGATTAATGAACTTGCAGCCTCGATTAAAGTACATGGAATAATACAACCTTTAGTTTTAAGACGTATTGGAGATAAATATGAAATAATCGCTGGTGAGAGAAGATTTAAAGCCGCGACAATGGTTGGTTTAAATAAAGTACCTGCAATTATTGTTGAAATGGATGATACAAAGAGTGCTGAAGTTGCACTTGTTGAAAATCTCCAAAGAAAAGATTTATCAGCAATAGAAACAGCAAAGTCATTTAAGAAAATCCTTGATATGGGACAGATGACACAAGAACAATTAGCAGAAAAAATGGGTGTTTCTCAATCCTCAGTGGCTAATAAACTTAGATTATTAAATCTTGATGAAAAAGTTCAACAAGCTTTATTAGAAGAAAAAATTTCAGAAAGACATGCAAGAAGTATGTTATCAACATCAGATTATAATCAACAGCAACAATTATTAGAAAAAGTTATTAATGAAAGATTAACCGTAAAACAACTCGATGAAGAAATTAAAACAATGTTGAAAGGAAACGGTATTGAAAAAGTGGAAGTTTTTGAAGAAGGTTCAAATGTAGAAAGTTTTGATTTATCAGAAAATGAAAATAATTCTGAAAAATTTGAGTTTTTTGACGAAAAAAAACCTGATATTATTGAAACGTCACCGAATCAAGAACCAATAAAAGAAGTTTTTAGTTTTGATGAACCAATAATTAATACATTAGAAACTGCAAATCCAGAAAAAAGCATTTTTACTAATGGTGAACCAATTATTGACTTATCATCGAATAATGTTTCAGATAATTTGTCTAATGTTCAAAGTATCGAAGAAATGACAATTTTGACAGAAGCGGAAAAAGAACAAGCGGCTATTATTAATTTAGATCAAGCTATTAGTGAATTACAGCCAGATAATGAGAATCCTGAACCACTTATTGTTTCAGAAAAACAACCAGAAGAACAAACAACAGAAGTAATTAAAGAAATAGAAATAAAAATTGATAAAAATAACTTTAGAACTGTTGAAGAGGCATTTGACAACTTAAAAAAAGACATAGAGAATGCTGGTTTAAGAATAGATATGGATACTTATAATTTTGAACAATACTATCAGTTGATAATTAAAGTTTATAAATAAGGAATTATTTATTCCTTTTTTTTATGAAATAAACTATAATGTTTTTGATATGAAATTATTTGTGATATAATTCATAGCAAATGAAAGGGGCAAAATATGATAAATATTATTAAAGAATCAATAAAAAACTCTTTATCAGATTTAAATATTGAAATAACAGAAGAAATAATAATAGATATTCCTAAACAAAAAGAAAACGGAGATTATTCAAGTAATATTTGCTTGAAATTAGCATCAAAAAATCAATTGTTACCAATGGAAATGGCTGAAAGGTTAAAATTAAACATCAAAAATTCTAATATAGCAAAAATAGAAGTAAAACATCCTGGATTCCTTAATTTTTTTGTTAACAAAAAATATTTATTAGATAATATTAATAAAATTTTAGAATTAGGTAGTAAATATGGCAGTAGTAACATTGGAAGTAATCAAAAAGTTAACTATGAATATGTTAGTGCTAATCCTACCGGAATTTTACATATGGGTAATGCTAGAGGTGGAGCTTATGGTGATAATATGGCTAGAATACTATCTTTTTCTGGTTATGCTGTTACAAGAGAGTATTATATTAATGATGCAGGAAACCAAGTTAATAACCTTGGACTTTCATTAAAAACTCGATATTTATCATTATGTGGAATTGATTCTCCAATGCCAGAAGATGGTTATTTTGGTGAAGAAATAAAAGACTTAGCCAAAAAACTATATACAAATCATTCGGCGGAATTAATTGAAACAGAAACCACTTTTTTTTCTGACTATGCTGTAAAAGAATTGATTAGTAAAATAATCGCGGATTTAAAATTATATGGGGTTGAATTTGATGTTTTAACAAGCGAAAAGTCTATATATGAGAAATATCCAATGGAAAAATTAATCGAAGACTTAGAAAAAAAAGGTCTAACATATTGCCAAGAAGGAGCAACCTGGTTTAAATCTTCTGAACTAATGGATGATAAAGATCACGTATTAATTAAAAAAGATGGAAATTATACTTATTTAGTACCAGATATTGCATATCATCAAGATAAAATAAACAGAGGATTTACTAAGTTGGTGGATATATTAGGCACAGATCATCACGGTTATGTAAATAGAATTAAGTCGGGTTTAATGGCCTTAGGTCACAATCCTGAAATATTAGATATCAAACTATTACAGTTAGTTAGACTGATAAAAGATGGCCAAGAGGCAAAGATGAGCAAAAGAACGGGAATAGGAATTTCATTAAGAGAATTAGTCGAAGAAATTGGTGTAAATGCCGCAAGATACTATTTTGCATCTAGAAGTTTAGATACCCAAATGGAAATTGACTTAGATTTGGCTGTAAAAAAATCTAATGAAAATCCTGTGTACTATGTTTCTTATGCATATGCAAGAATTTGCTCGATATTATCTAACTTTAAAATAGAAAAAAAAGAAGACTATTCACAACTAAATTTAACTAAAACTGCTGATATATTGGAAAAAATATACTATTTTCCAAAAATAGTTGAAGATGCAGCTTTAAAAGAAATGCCACATTTGATAACAAATTATGTTTATGACCTTGCAACTTCTTTTCATAGCTTGTATAATGAATATCGATTTATTGATGAAGATGATAACATAACGCAAATAAATATGAATTTACTTCAAGCAATAAAAGTAACAATGAATAACGCACTTAAACTGATTGGTGTAACGCCACCAGAAAAAATGTAGGAGGAATAATATGGAAAAATTAACTTATGATGAATTGGAATTAATGTCTTATGACGATATAGCTTATGAAATTTTAAGAGAAAAAGGTTCAAAAATGACAATAAAAGACTTATTTTCTCAAATAATTAAACTTTTAGGCCTACCAAAGGAAGAATACGAAAATCACGTAGGTGACTTTTTTGAAATTTTATCAACAGATAAAAGATTTATTATGTTAGAAAAAGGATTTTGGGATTTAAGAGTAAATCATAGTCATAAAATTAAAATTGAAGAAGACGATGAAGACTTTATAGATGATTTAGATATTGAAGAAGTTGAAGAAACAGAAACAGAGGAAGAAGAAATTGATGAAGATGTCGATCCAGAAGATGATGAAGCTGAGGATGATTTAAAAGATTTAACGGTAATTTCTGAAGATGAAGAAGATGATTTAATGTAGCAGGTCCTTTTTAATTATAGAAAGGAAAAACTAATGTTAGAAAGACTAGAAATAATAAATAATCGTTATCAAGAATTAATAGCTGAATTAAACAATCCAGATGTTTTAAGTGATTTCTCAAAAGTTAAAAAATTATCAAAAGAACAAAGCGATTTAGAAGAAACGATTGAAAAATATAATAAATATAAAAAAGTTTTAAGTGATATTGAAGAGCTTAGTTTAATTTCAGATAATCCAGAGATGCTAGAAATAATTAAAGATGAAATTTCAATACTAACTATAGAAAAAAATAATCTTGAAGAAGAATTAGAAATATTATTAATACCTAAGGATGAAAACGATGGTAAAGATATCATCATGGAAATAAGAGGCGCAGCAGGTGGTGATGAAGCAAATATTTTTGCTGGCGATTTGTTTAGAATGTACTCAAAATATGCTGAAAAAAACAATTGGAAAATCGAAGTTAATCACGAAGTTCATGGTTCAAGCGGTGGATTTGCTCAAATTGAGTTTTCTATTAAAGGTGAAAATGTATATTCAAAGTTGAAGTATGAAAGTGGATCACATCGTGTTCAAAGAATACCTGAAACTGAAACTCAAGGAAGAGTTCACACATCAACTTCTACAGTATTAGTAATGCCAGAAATTGATGATGTAGAAATTGAAATAAAAGAATCTGACTTAAAAATTGACGTTTTTCACAGTGGTGGAGCGGGTGGTCAATCTGTAAACACTACAAACTCCGCAGTTAGAATTACCCACTTGCCAACAAATATTTCTGTTTCTTGTCAAAATGAAAGAAGTCAATTAAAAAATAAAGATAAAGCAATGCAAATATTAAAGGTGAAAATATATGATGAACAACAAAGAAAACAAGAGGAACAAGTAGATGCTGATCGCCGAAGCAAAATAGGTACAGGAGATCGTTCTGAAAAAATTAGAACATATAATTATCCACAAAACAGGGTTACAGATCACCGTATTAATTTCAGTGTAATGAATTTAGACAAGGTTATGGAAGGCGAAATAGATAATATTATTGAAGCTCTAATAACGGAAGATCAAAGACTAAAATTAGAAGGTAAATAAAATGCAAAAACCAGATAATATATCAGATTTAGACTGGAAAGAACTAATTAATAAAAATAAAAATATAACCATTAAAACTATCAAAAAAATCAACAGTGGTTATCCAATTCAATATTTAATTGGAGATGTTGATTTTTTTGACTGTATTATTGAAGTAAACAAACATGTATTAATCCCTAGATTTGAAACAGAATTACTAGTTGAAAAGGCTATTAAAGAAATCAAACAAAAATTTAAAAAAAATATTGATATTATTGATTTTGGAACTGGTTCTGGCTGTATTGCAATTAAATTGGCAAAAGAATTCCCAAATAATAATGTAACCGCGATTGATAAATCAAAAAAAGCTATAAAATTGGCGAAAAAAAATGCTATATTAAATGAGGTAACAATAAATTTTCTAATTAGTAAATTTAATAAATATGAAGGTGGCTTATTTGACGTTTTAATAAGTAATCCGCCATATATCCCAAAGGATGGTATGATTGATATCAATGTCCAAAAACATGAGCCAAAACTCGCTTTATTCGCCAAAGATAAGGGTTTATATTATTACAACCAAATATTAGAAAAATCCAAAGAAATAATGAAAGAAAAAAACATAATCTTTTTTGAAATTGGTTATGATCAAAAAGAACCGTTAGAAAAAATAATAAGAAAATATTACCCAAAAGCAAAAATAGTATTTGATAAAGATTATAATAATCTAGACCGTTTTTGTACCATTTATAATAATGTTTGAACGTAAATAAAAGGTTAAAATAATTGACTTTAGGTTGACTTCATTATATATTTTAAGTGGTGATAGTATGGAAAGAATGGATGACATATTAGCATTAGCTAAGCAAGGTAAATATGCAATTCCTCAATTTAATATAAATAACTTAGAGTGGGCAAAAAACATTTTAGAGGCTTGTCAACAAGAAAAGAGCCCTGTTTTTCTTGGAGTGAGTACAGGTGCAGCAAAATATATGGGCGGTTATAATGTTGTTAGAAAAATGGTTGATGGTTTAATTGAAGACTTAGAACTGACAATTCCAGTAATTTTACATTTAGATCACGGAACTTCAGTAGAAGAATGTAAAAAAGCTATTGATGCTGATTTTAATTCAGTAATGATTGATGCTTCACATTATGACTTAGATACTAATATTAAAATGACAAATGAAGTAATTAACTATGCAAAAACTCAGTTAATTGAAGCGGAACTTGGTACAATTGGTGGTGCTGAAGATGGAATTACGGGAAATCTACAATTTACAAATCTTGAAGATGCTGTAAAATTTACAAATAATGTAAAAGTAGACTTACTTGCCCCATCATTAGGAAGTGTACACGGACTATATAAAAGTGAACCAAATATTCAATTTGATTTAATGAATCAAATTTTTAATGCAACAAATCTCCCCCTTGTTTTACATGGAGGAACAGGATTAAATGATGAAATAATTAAAAAAAGTATTAGTTTAGGAATATGTAAAATAAATATTAACACAGAATTTCAAGTGGCTTGGAATAATGAAGTTCGTAAATTTATTGAAAATAATCCTAACGAGTATGATCCTCGTAAGGTGATATCATCAGGTGCAGCAGCAATTAGAGACGTTGCTATTCAAAAGATTCGCTTATTGGGATCAAATAATAAAGGATAGTGATATAATGAAAAAATTTATTATTGAAGGTGGTAATTTATTAACCGGTAACATTAAAATAAGTGGTTCAAAAAACAGTGCAGTTGCATTACTACCGGCAGCAATATTATCTGATGATTTCTCTACCATATATAATGTTCCATCAATATCTGATACACACAATTTAATTCATATATTAGAATTGTTAGGTTGTGAAATCAAGTTTATGGATGATACTTTAGTGGTAAACTCTAAAAATCTTGAAAATAAAGTCATAGAAGAGCAAGAAGCATGCAAATTAAGAGCTTCATATTACTTTATGGGAAGTCTTTTAGCAAAATTTAATAAAGTAGAAATGTATTTTCCGGGTGGATGTAATATTGGATCAAGACCAATAGATATACATTTAAAAGGATTTGAAAAATTAGGTGCAAAAATCACCGCAAATGGAAATAAGTATTTAATTGAGGCAGAAGAGTTAGTAGGTGCAAATATTTATTTAGACTTTGCCAGTGTTGGAGCAACAATAAATTTAATGATTGCTTCTTCGAAAGCAAAAGGTATAACAATTATTGAAAATGCTGCTAAAGAACCTGAAATAGTCAATGTAGCAACTTTTTTAAATAACATGGGAGCAAAAATAACTGGAGCCGGAACAAGCACTATTAAAATTGAAGGAGTAACTTCGCTTTCTAATGGAATTGTTGAAAATATTCCCGATCGAATTGAAGCTGGAACATACATAATAATAGGTGCATTAATTGGTCAAGATTTGGTAATTGAAGGTGTAATAAAAGAACACTTAGATGCATTATTATCTAAATTAAAAGAAATGGGAGTAAATTTTAGCGTCTTTGGAAATTCGATAAAACTTTCAAAAGTTGATAATATGAAAGCGGTAAACATTAAAACACTTGTTTATCCCGGATTCCCAACTGACTTAGGTCAACCTATAAGCGTATTATTAACTCAATGTAATGGTAATTCTCTATTTGAAGAAACCATATTTGAGAATAGACAAGGACATGTTGCTCATTTAAATAAAATGGGAGCAAACATATCTCCTTCAGGTCAAAATTTAATAATTAAGGGAAAATCCGAATTGAAAGGTGAAGAAGTTTGTTCAACAGATTTAAGAGCAGGCGCTTCATTAGTTTGCGCAGCTTTAATAGCTGATGGTACAAGCACAGTGAGAGAGATAGAACATATTCTAAGAGGATATGAAAATATTGTCGAAAAATTACAACACGTTGGAGCAAAAATAATTATTCAAGAAGAAATATAAGAATTAAAAAATGTTGCTTTATCGTTTTCTTGTGATATAATTGACAAGAACGGAATTACTATGACTGCTATTAGTCATGGCGGAAGGAGCAAATAAAATGAAAGCAAATATTCATCCAGAACAAAAAGAATGTAAAGTTGTTTGTGCATGTGGAAATGAATTTACTACTATGTCAAATAAAGACTCAATGCATATTGAAGTATGTAGTGAATGTCACCCTTTTTACACAGGAACTCAAGGAAAAACCAAGAAAACTGGAAAAGTTGAAAAATTTAACAAAAAGTATAATCTTGATAAATAAGACTGCAAGTAATTGCAGTTTTTTTATAAGTAACATATAATTAGATTGGTGATAAAATGAAAATAGGAATATCAAGTGACCATAGAGGTTATGAAAAAAAACAAAAAATATTGGAGTTATTAAGTAAAAAGTATGAAATCATTGATTATGGAAATGATATTTTTGATCCAGAAGATGATTACCCAGATTATGCAATAAAAGTTAGCGAGGCTGTTGCAAGTGGCAAGCTAAACTATGGTATAACAATGTGTGGCAGTGGTATTGGAGTTTCAATAGCTGCGAATAAAGTAAAAGGTATCAGGTGTGCTAAAGTTGATAATGTTGAAGATGCAAAATTATCCAAAAAAGATAATAACGCTAATGTAATTGCTTTGAATTCAAATAAAACAGTTGATGAATTAATATCTATAATCGAAGCTTATATCACTACTCCATATAATGAAATACCTCGTTATCAAAGAAGAATAAACAAAATTTCAAATTACGAGGAAAACAAATGATAAAAGTAATAATCTATACAGCAAGTATATTAATTAGTACATTTGCAATGACGGGGATTAATTTTGATTTAATAATAAAGAAAAAGCATATTTGGGAAGCTAGAATATTAGCAATACTTTTAGCTGTTTCTTTAGGATATTTGACGGGGTCATTTATAATTGACTTTTTAGAAGCCAGTCAAATCATTAAATATTGTTTATAACATTTAATCATGCTATGATAACTATAAGTTAACGTAGCGAGGTGAATAAATGGTTGAATTTATATTAATTGAAGATGATTTATTGATTCATAATACAGTTGAAAAAATCATTGTCAATTTATTATTTTCAAAAAGCATCGAATTTAATATTCAAACCTTTATTAATTATAATTCTGAACTTCAAAAAGTAATTGAAAGTAGCAGTATGAAAAAAATATATATTATTGATATACAATTAGCTGGTAAAATTTCCGGAATTTCAATTGCCGAAAAAATTAGAGAAAAAGACTGGGATAGTGAAATAATATTTATTACAAATCATTCTAAAATGTTTGAAAAAGTTTTTAATAATATATTAAATGTTTTTTCATTCATCGAAAAATTTCACAATTTTGAAGAAAGACTAACAGCCGATATTAAAAGAATAATTTCCCATAAAATTGATAATGAAACTTTTAATTTTTCAAAAGGAAAAATAGATTTAAGAATACGTTTTAAAGAAATTATATATATTTTTCGTGAAACAAGCACCAGAAAAATTCATATAATTACTACAAATAATGAATTTATTATTTCGATGAATATTAAAGACATAATGTTAAAACTTGACGGTAGATTTGCTCAAGTTCACCGCGCTTGTATTGTTAACAAAGATCGTATAGTAAAATATGATTGGAGAAATAAATATTTTGAAACAGATAATAAAAAAATAGTATACTTGCTGTCATCAAAATACAAAAAATCAATATGAACTTTAATAGTTTTATCCTATTTTTTACAGTTATTTCATTATCAAGCCTTGTAAATATTTTTTGTATTAAAAAAATATCTTCAAAACGAGTAGAATTCAACATAATTAATACTGTAATATTTATTGTAGCAACAATAATAGTTATGTTTAATAATTTACAAAACAATATTCTTTTACTTTTACCAATTAATTTTGTAGTAATGCTAATATTAAATCGGTTTATATTCAAAATAGATAAAAATATTATATTTAAATATTTAACTGTATATTTTATTATTGGGATAACAATCGATATTATGTTGTCAATATTATTAATAATATTTGGTTTTAACAATATTATAGAATTTAATAATGATAATCTATTTAAGTCCCTTTACACCTTAATTCATTCGATATTTGTAATACTATTATTTTATAATAAAAAGACGTATTCAATTATCGATAGCATTGTTGTAAGCATTGAAAAAATTGAAAATCAATTTGTTATAATTACTATTTTTGTTTTTATATCTAGTTTACTGATGAAATTTAATGTATCAGAAAAAATTATGATTAAAAAGTATCTATCAATAATACTTATATTTACATTTTTATTAATGCTGATTATTAAATTATATAAAAGTATCTATAAAAATAGTTTACTAATTAATAATTTAATAAAGGCGGAAAAAATAAATAATGAATATCGCTTAATGAAACACAATATTTTAAACGACTTAATTCATATTAAAACAAGTAAGACAGATGAAATTGTTCAAGAAACAATAAATAAATACCTGGAAGAAAAAAACAATAATATAAATCTTGGGATTATTAAAGATGGAATTAACGGAATTATTTACTACAAAATGCCGGAAATTATTGATAATAAAATAAGTATATATATTAATAATGAACTAGAAGAAAATATAGAAAACCTTATTCCTGCAAGACAATATAAATCTTTTTGTGATATATTTTCTATTCTAATTGATAATGCACAAGATGCAGCTTGTTGTAGTGAAAAAAAGAATATATACATAAATATATATAAAAATAATGAAGTATTAAATTTAATGGTTGCAAACTCATTTAATAATAAAATTGATTTAGATCAGTTAGAAAATATTAACTATTCTACTAAACTCATTCCCAGTGGATTAGGTCTATTTTATATTAACAAAATAAATGATAATAAGTTTAAAATAAATCGAATAATAAAAGAAGATGTATTTATTACTAAGGTATTGTGGAAAATAAATAATGACATTAAAAAAATATAGACAGTTTGCTTTCTAACTGTCTACATTTATTTTATTACTTCAATTAATCTGTTTTTTTCTTTATAACAGAGACTTTGGACATTCTAGTTCATCTAAAATAAACCAAAAACAAGCTGTTCCATTGTTTACTGCAACTGTACTTAGAACAATTAATGTTGAAGCTAATAATTTTTTCATGTTTTCCTCCTTTCTTTAATATCAAAATTGAGATAATTACGATAAGGTTGTCCAAATATTTTATAAGTAAATGGAGAAATCAAGAACAATTGAAAAGTAGCTGCCCAGAGCATGCTTGTTGAAACATTTTTTGGTACAAAATTCAATAAAATGATGTATATAAATAATATAAACAATGTTAAAAATTTACTAAAAATTCTTTTTTTCTTATTAAGCATTGATTTTTTCACGGTGTCGGCAGGTGCCCAAATAGTATAAAAAGGTAGATAAATTATCAATAATATTAAAAATATATTTGTTGGTAAATCTATTTTAGTTATTAGAAAAGGAATAATAAGAAATGCTATTAGAGAAAAAAACCAACAATCCCTACTTTTAGACAAATGTATTCCAAAAGAAAAAGTCCGCAATGGGAAATAGCACAACATGAAAATAATTGTATTATTAAAGTTATTTAGAAAAAAACTCAACAATAATATTACTAACAGTTTTGTCGTAGTCATAAGTATACCTTTTAACCCATAAATAAACATTTCTTTTTCTTCTGTTTACAAAGAAATGTTTTTGTTTACAAAATTATTTATTTTATTAATAATTACTTCCAATACTCTCACCAGTCAAAGCATAGAGTAAAAAAAGAAGATTATTTAGTTTTAAGATTATAATGGTAATAACTTTGTTTAAAGTAAATAAATTTATATATTTAATATTATTTAGTCATTTTCAGACAAAAAAACGACTATAATAGACGTAATTTTAAAAAAATAAATATAATTAAGGAAAATTTAACTAAGATAAGAGGTGATATGATGTTTGGAATTGTAAGGTGGTTTGATCTTGAAAAGGGTTATGGATTTGTTGTTTATAAAGACTTAGAAAATATATTTATTCATTATTCAGATGTTCTTAACTCTCAGTATAAAACACTAATTGAAGGTCAAAAAGTTTCATTTAAATTAGTTGAGACTTCAAGAGGATTAAGAGCCAAAGAAGTATATATTGTTGATTAAATAACTAGAAATTGTCTTAAAATAATGCTATTATTAATTTAGGAGGAGCGCTTATGAAAATAAATATAAGAGGTCAAAAACTTGAAATTACTGAACCGATAAAAAAACACATTGAAAGCAAATTAACTAGATTGGAAAAATATTTTAATAAACCTGAAGAAGTAAATGTTCATGTTTTGGCAAAAATTAAAGGAATTAATCAAACTATTGAAGTAACAATTCCAATAAATAAAGTAACATTAAGAGCTGAAGAAAGTCATTCAGATTTATATGCGGCAGTCGATTTAGTCATTGATAAGTTAGATGCCCAAATTAGAAAAAATAAAGATAAACTAAAGAAAAAAAGATCTGGAGAAACAAATGAATTTAGTTTTGTTGAAAGTTTTCCATCAGAATCAACTGAACCAGAAGAAGACAATAAAATAGTTAAAAGAAAACTTATTGAACTAAAACCAATGGATGATGAGGAAGCAATTTTACAGATGGAAATGTTAAATCATGACTTTTTCTTATTTAAAAACATTGATAAAGACTGTTTCTCAGTTATTTATCGAAGAAAAGATGGAAATTACGGCATTATCGATACTGAATAAACTATAGTAAAAACTATAGTTTTTTTATATAAAAAAACGATATATATGTGTAAAAATTGTCAATATATGATAAGATATTTCTTGTGGAGATGATAAAATGAGTTTCATAAAAAGATTATTAGATTCAGAATATAAAGAATTAACAAAATTTGAAAAAATAGCCAATAAGATTGTTGAGCTAGAAGAAGAGTATAAAAATTTATCTGATGATGATTTAAAGAAGAAAACCGAAGAATTTAAGGAACGATTAGCCAATGGTGAAACCTTAGATGATATTTTAGTGCCTGCATTTGCAACTGTTCGTGAGGTTGCTGATCGAGTACTAGGCGAAAGAGCATTCTATTGCCAATTATTAGGGGCAATTGCTATTCACAATGGAAATATTGCTGAGATTAAAACTGGTGAAGGAAAAACATTAGTCACTACCTTCCCTGCTTATTTAAACTCCCTAGATGGAAAAGGTGTTCACGTAATAACGGTTAATGAATACTTAACCCAAAGAAATGCCGAATGGATGGGCGGAATTTATGAATTTCTTGGTGTCAGTGTTGGAATTAATTTAAGAGAATTAAGCCCAAAAGAAAAAAAAGAAGTTTATAACTCTGATATCACTTATTCAACAAATAATGAAGTTGGCTTTGATTATTTAAGAGATAACATGGTTGTTCGTAAAGAAGATAGAACTCAACGACCACTTAATTTTTGTATTATCGATGAAGTTGACTCAGTATTAATTGATGAAGCAAGAACTCCATTAATTATTTCTGGTGGTAAATTTGATTCAGCAAACCTTTATGTTGATGCCAATCGTGCTGTTCAAAGATTTAGTGAAGATAAAGAATATACTCTTGATGCAAAAACAAAAAGCGTTTCCTTAACTGAAGAAGGAAGCAAAAGAATTGAAAAATCAATTGGAATAGATAATCTATATGATATTAAAAATTCAGTATTAGTTCATCATATTAGTCAAGCTTTAAAGGCTAATTATGGAATGAAACGAGATGTAGATTATGTTGTCAATGAAGAAAATCAAGTAATTATTGTTGATCAATTTACTGGTAGATTAATGCCAGGAAGACAATTTAGTGAAGGTTTGCACCAAGCAATTGAAGCTAAAGAAGGTGTTGAAATAAATGAAGAAACCCAAACAATGGCGACAATTACCTTCCAAAACTTATTTAGAATGTATAGCAAATTATCGGGAATGACTGGTACTGCCAAAACTGAGGAAGAAGAATTTAGAAATATTTATAATATGTTTGTAATTCGTATTCCTACTAATAAACCAATCGCTAGAGATGATCTTGCTGATCTTGTCTACTCTACTGAAAATGGTAAGTATACGGCCATTATTCGTTCAATAAAAGAAGTTCATGAAAAAGGCCAACCGATTCTCGTTGGTACTATTTCCGTTGAATCAAACGAAAGATTAAGTGAGTTATTAACAAAACATAAATTACCACACGAAGTATTAAATGCTAAAAATCATGCTCGTGAAGCGGAAATTATTGCTAAAGCTGGTCATAAAGGCGCGATTACAATCGCAACAAATATGGCAGGTCGTGGAACCGATATTAAAATCAATGATGAGGTAAGAGAATTAGGTGGATTATTTGTTTTTGGTACTGAAAGACACGAATCAAGAAGAATTGATAATCAATTAAGAGGTCGATCAGGAAGACAAGGAGATCCAGGTTCAAGTCAATTTTTCGTTTCATTCGAAGATGATTTAATGCGTAGATTTGGTACAGAAAAAATAAAAGGTATGTTAGTAAATCTTGGTGTTGCTGAAGATGAGGCTATTAGGTCGAATATGTTTACTAAAACGATTGAAAGTGCCCAAAAGAAAGTAGAAGGAAATAACTTTGATTATCGTAAAAGTGTTCTAGAATATGACGATGTTATGAGTGAACAAAGACAAATCATCTATGCTAGAAGAAATGAAATTCTTGATGAAGAATCAATTCATGAAAGAATCATTGAAAATATTAAAAATAGTATTGATAAATTAGTAGAAGATCATATTGAACCTGAAGGTTATTTAACTAAAGAAGACTTAAAAGAGATAACAGAGTTTATAAATACAAACTATACAAGAAATAATTCATTTAAAATTAAAATTATTGAAGAAAAGACAGTAGATGAAGTCAAAGACATTATTTATGATTTCATCATTAAAGAATATGAAGAAAAAATATCTGTCTTACCAGAAGAGGGAAAATCTGAGTTTGAAAAAGCAATTTCTTTAAGAGTAATTGATAACGCTTGGGTAGAACACTTAAATGTAATGGAACATCTAAGAGAAGGAATTGGTTTAAGAGGTTATGCTCAAAGTAGTCCTATTCAAGCCTATGCTTTAGAAGGTTTTGAAATCTTTGAAGATATGTTAGATAGTATTGATACAACTATAACGACTTTTCTTTTAAAAGCTCAAATAAGTCAAAGAGTTGAAAGAGAACAAACATTAAAAGGTTCTGCTAATGATGGTAAAGAAAAAGTCAAACAAAAACCTAAAAAAACTACTAAAGTTGGTAGAAATGATCCGTGTCCGTGCGGCTCTGGTAAAAAATATAAACAATGTTGTGGAAAATAA
>CAZSDG010000003.1:0-37805 GCA_964605575.1 uncultured Muribaculaceae bacterium
TTATGCTTATTTTGTTCCAATAATAATTGGTAATGATACAGCAAGTAATCATAATACTAAAGCAGGTACATTAAAATTAACCTATAATGGAACTAATGTTTTAAATTTAAATAATGCTTCTCCAGGAGATAGCTCTAGCACAACGTTTACAGTAACTAATTCTGGTACATTAAAAGTGGATAATTATGAAATTTATTTCTCTAAATTAATAAATACATTTATTAATAATGAAGTTGTTTATACATTAACGTGTTTAAGTAGTGATACAAACCCATGTTTAAATAAAGAACAAAGTCCAGTTCCGACTACAGAAAGTTTATCCTTAACTCAAAGTAGCATTGCCCCAGGAACAACTCACACTTATACATTAACAGTAACATTTATTAATAAAGATGAACCACAAAACTATAATCAAGGCAAAGCATTAAAATTTACAATGACAATTAATAAATTAGAAGAGATTCCACCATCAACATTAATAGCAAGACAAGGTTATAATTCAACTGAATTGTTTTGGAGTCAAGCAAGTAATATAACAGAAATAACATTTGATAGTACAATAAACATACCAGATGTAGCAACCTATTGGGATGTATCAGTAAATCAGGATGAAAGTATAATTGCTTATATAATAGATGATGGTTTAGGAACAAATACTTATAAATTATACATTCAAAGTGACGGAGCAATATATGCTAATCCAAATAGCAGTAATTTATTTCGAAACTTTACAAATGTAAAAGCAATTAATAATTTAATTGTACTAAATACCAGTAACGTAATCTCTATGTCCTATATGTTTTCTGGCTGTAGCGGCCTCACTAGCCTAGATTTAAGCAGCTTCAATACAAACAATGTCACCTATATGTCCTTAATGTTTCAAGGTTGTAGCGTTCTTTCCAGCCTAAACCTAAGTACATTTGACACAAGCAAAGTAACCGATATGTCCTCTATGTTTTCTGCCTGTAGTGTCCTAACAAGTCTAGATTTAAGCAATTTTGATACAAGCCAAGTAACCAATATGCAGTATATGTTTATAGGTTGTAGCGGTCTAACAAGTCTAGATTTAAGTTCTTTCAATACAAGTCAAGTAACCACAATGTACTCAATGTTTCAGGTCTGTAGCAGTCTCACGACCTTAAATTTAAGCAATTTTGATACAAGCCAAGTAACCAATATGCAGTATATGTTTCAAGCTTGTAGCGGTCTCACAAGTCTAGATTTAAACTCCTTAAATACAAGCCAAGTAATCACAATGTACTCAATGTTTAATGGGTGTAGTGTCCTAACAAGTCTAGATTTAAGCAATTTTGATACAAGCCAAGTAACCAATATGCAGTATATGTTTTTTCGCTGTTTAGGCCTAACAAGTCTAGATTTAAGTTCCTTCAATACAAGCCAAGTAACCAACATGTCCTATATGTTTTCAGTTTGTAGCGGTCTGACCAGCCTAGACTTAAGTACATTTAATACGAGCAAAGTAACCAACATGTTTTATATGTTTTCAGGTTGTAGTGGTCTCGCCAATTTAAACCTGCGCAATATGGATTTCAGCACAGTAACATCATATAATTATATGTTTACCAATATAACCAATGGAATAAATATAATAGTAAAAGATGCTGCATCTCAAACATTTATTAATAATAGATTAAGTGAAGCAAGTAAAACAGGTAATGTAACAATCTATGTACCCTAGTTCTTACATTAATATTATTTAACTAAAAGACTAACTGATTAAGTAAGTTAGTTTTTTTAATAATATTTATTAATCTAATAAACTATAAAATAACTAAGAAATATTGTATAATATGGGTAGGGTGATAGCAATGAGAATAATCATCAGTGCTGGAGGAACAGGTGGGCATATATATCCTGCCTTAGCCATAATTAAAAAACTCCAAGAAAAGGATAAAAAACTAGAATTACTATATATTGGAACTCATAATCGGATGGAAAAGGATATTATTCCTAAGTTTGGTATTCCTTATGAAGAAATAGAAGTATATGGTTTAAGTAAAAAGAATCTGTTTAGAAATATTAAAAATGTGTTTCTTTTACATAAGTCTTATCGAAAATGTCTTCAAATAATGAAAAAATTTAAACCTGATGTTGTAGTTGGCGTTGGTGGTTATGTAACTTATCCAGTTATTAAAGCTGCGAAAAGGTTAGGAATTAAAATATTTATTCATGAACAAAACTCAATTCCTGGCAAAACAAATATAGCCTTAAGTAAATATGCAGATATTATTGGAGTTTCTTTTAAGAAGTCGATAACTTATTTTAAAGATCAAACTAAAGTTGTTGAAACAGGTAATCCTTGTGGAGAAAGAGCCTTAAGTTTAAAAGCAATGTCAAAGGTAAAATTAGGCTTTACTAAAACTAAGAAATTAGTGGTTATTGTTTCTGGTAGTTTAGGTAGCCAAACAGTTAATACAAAAATGAAAAGCTTTTTAAGAAATGTTGCTCATGAAAAATATGAAATATTATATATTACTGGTTCAAATTATTATGATGAATTCATTAGTGGTGAAGAATTCCCAAATAATGTTAAAGTTATGCCCTTTATTGATAATTTAGCAGCTTTACTTAAACAAACTGATCTTTTGGTAACAAGAGCAGGGGCTTCAACTATTAGTGAAATAATTGCTTTAAAAATACCTTCTATTCTTATCCCTAGTCCATATGTAGCGAATAACCATCAATATTATAATGCCTTAGAAATTCAAAACGCAGATGCTGGAGTATTAATTATTGAAAAAGATTTAGAAGCAAATATTTTAAAAAAAGAAATAAATAATATTTTGTATAATCCTAAAAGGCAAAAAGAAATAATTAATAATTTAAGTAATTTAGCTAAATATAATAGTAGTGAAGTAATATATGAAATAATAAAGGAGTTGGCAAAATGAAAGAAACATTAGAGCAATATGGTGATGTATTTATTGATGTGGAATTAAAAAAACATACTTCATATAAAATTGGAAAACTCGCTAAGTATCTTGTTTTACCAGCAAATATTGATTGTTTAATTGATTTAATTGAGTATTTAAATAGCGAGAATATTCCTTATTTAGTTTTAGGATCAGGCTCAAATATTATTATTCCTAATAAAGATTATGAAGGAGTAATAATTAAATTAGATAACCTTAATAAAATCGTTATTAAAGGAAATAAGGTTACAGTAGGAGCGGGGTATTATTTACCTAAATTAGTTAAATATACAGTAGAAGAGGGTTTAAAAGGTTTAGAATGGGCGCTTGGTATTCCTTCTTCAATCGGTGGAGCAATTGTTGGTAATGCTGGAGCCTATTTAAGTTCAATTTATGATTTTGTTGAAACTGTAACTTATTTAAATGAAAAATTACAAGTTGTCACGGTTTCTAAAAATAAAATAGATTATTCTTATCGTCATTCAATGTTTAAAAATAATAAAAAACTAATAATTTTAGAATGTAAGTTAGAGCTAACTAAAGGTAATTATGACGCCTCTATGGCTGTTATTAATGATCGAATGAAAAGAAGATTAGAAAGCCAACCATTAGAATATCCTTCTGCTGGTAGTGTTTTTCGTAATCCCGAAGGTCTTTATGCAGGAAAATTAATTGAAGATCTCGGCTTAAAAGGCCATATAATTGGTGGTGCTCAAATAAGTGAAAAACATGCAAACTTTATAATTAATATTGGTAATGCAACGGGTGATGATATCACTGCTTTAATTGATTTAATTAAAGAAAAAGTCAAAGACGCCTATGATGTTGATTTAGTTGTTGAACAAGAAATAATAAATTGGTGATTTATGAAAGAAAAGAACAAGAAAAAAAAGGTTCAAAAAAGATTTGGCTTTCGACGTTTAATTGTTATTATTTTAATAATATATATTATTGTTAGTTCAATTATTCAAATAACTAAAGTGCCAATTAAACATATTTTTATTTCAGGTAATGATTTAGTAAGTGATTCTCAAATTATTAAAACAGCAAAGTTAGAAAAATATCCGCCGATATTTCTTCTTTCATTGTCTAAAACTAAAGATTTAATTTTAAAAATAGATTTAGTCAAAGATGTTAATATTATGAGAAATTATCAAGGAAAATTAACAATAATAATTAAAGAATATAAACCACTTTTTTATAAAAAAGAAAATAATTTAGTTGTGCTTGATTCCAAAAAAGAAATTGAATTAGATAATAAACAAGGAATCCCAATGTTAATCAATTATGTACCAAATTTAGTCTATGAAGAGTTTGTTTCAGCATTTATGAAAGTAAATAAAGACATTATGGAAATGATGAATTATATTGAATATTCACCAAGTAAAAATGAGAAAAATGAAATTATCGATGATAAAAGATTTTTAATTCAAATGAATGATTCAAATAAGGTATATACTACACCAGAAAAGTTAGAAAATATTAATTATTACTTAGATATTTTAACTAGTTTAGAAGAAAAAAAAGGAACAATCTATTTAGATGCTGGCAATTACTTTAAACCATTTGAGGAACAAAATGAAAAATAAATTATTATTACATAGTTGTTGTGGTCCTTGTTCAACAATTGTTATTGAACAATTAATTAAGGAATATGATGTAACTATTTTTTATTATAACCCGAATGTTGAACCTATTGTTGAATATGAAAAAAGAAAAGAAGAACAAGTAAAATTCATTAACGAATTCAATCCAAATATAAAAATAATAATGCAAGATTATGATAACACTGAGTATCAAGATGCAATTAAAGATTATCATAATTTAGGTGAAAAAAGTTTACGATGTTATGAATGCTATAAATTAAGGATATTTAAAACTGGAAAATTAGCTAAAGAACTTGGATTTACTCACTTTGAAACAACGCTTAGTGTTAGTCCCCACAAATTAAGTAAATGGATTTTAGAACTCGGTTTAGAAGCTGAAAAATTATTTAAGATTAAATATTTAGCTGGCAATTATAAAAAAAATGATGGTTACAAAAAGAGTATTGAACTAGCTAAGAAGTATGATCTTTACCGTCAAGAATATTGTGGTTGTTTGATGTCGGCAAAATACTTGAATAATAGTAGTAATGTGTGATAATATTGTCATAGGATAAGGATTGAGGATTATTTGTGAGAAAAATAATAGCAAGCATTGATTTTGGTAGCGATACAATTAAAATTGTTGTTGGTGAGTTTATTAAAGATAAACTAACAGTTTTAGCTGCGGTTTCTCATAAATGCCAAGGGATAAAAAAAGGAATAATAATTAATCAGGAAGAAACTGCTAATTCTTTAAAAGAAGCTTTAAAAGAACTTGAAGAACGAATTGGCTTAGAAATAAAAAAAGTTATTATTAGTATTCCTTCCTATTATGCTCATTTTGAATTAGGAAGAGGATCAACAACCATAAATAGTGAAATTGGTTATGTTAGTGGTAATGATATTGTTAGAGCAATTCAAGGAAGCGTCTATAATCAAATTCCGGATAATATGGAATTAATTAATGTTATTCCAGTTGAGTTTATAATTGATGATCAAGAAAAAGTTGCTAATCCAATGAGCATGAGTGCAACCAAATTAGGGGTAAAAACAGTTTTAGTAACAACTCCTAAGAAAAATGTTTATCCAGTTTTAAATGTTATTGAAAACGTTGGTCTTAAAGCTAGTGATATTATCTTAGGTAGTATGAGTGATTATTATGCATTTAATACCAGAGAATTAGATGAAACATCAGGAGTAGTTATTAATATTGGTCATGAAATGACTACAGTCTCAATTTTTAATAAAGGGATTATTGTTAATACAGAGGTATTAGAAATTGGTAATATAAATATAGATAATGATATATCATTTATTTACAAAGTTAATAGTAATGATGCTAGATATTTAAAAGAAAATTTAGCGCTTTCTCATGTAAGAAATGCCGATGCTAGTGAATTTGAAGAGATGAATACAAAATTAAATGAAACTATTAAAATAAATCAATATGAAATTACTGAAATAGTAGCGTCTAGAGTTGATGAAATTCTTAAACTTGTAAAAAAACAAATAAATCTCTTAACAAAAAAGGAAATTAGTTATATAATAATTACAGGAGGAATAACCGAATTAAGAGATTTTTCACTAAGTGTTGAAAATGTATTTGGGAAATCAGCAACAGTTGGGGTAATGAATACATTAGGCATAAGAAGTGGAATCTATAGTTGTTCCCTAGGAATGATAAATTTCTTTAATAATAAGATGTTAATGCGTAACAAAGATTATTGCATATTCGATGAAATAGAATTAGAAGATCTAAGTGGTGAAGGTAGAAAAATCAATATTGATAACGATTCGATATTAGGTAAAATCTTTGGCTACTTTTTTGATAATTAAGGAGAGTGAACAGTATGTTTGGATTAGAAATGGATCAAATTGCAAAAATTAAAGTAATAGGTGTTGGTGGTGGAGGTTGTAATGCGGTAAACCGAATGGTTGATGCTGGTGTTAAAGGCGTTGATTTTATTGTTGCTAATACTGATTCACAAGTATTAAATGCTAGTCGCGCTGAAGTAAAATTACAATTAGGCTCGGCAATAACTGGTGGTTTAGGCGCTGGTAATAATCCGGAAATTGGCCGTGCTTCTGCTGAAGAAAGTAAAAAGGAAATAGAAGAAGTTTTAAAAGACTCTGACATGGTTTTTGTTACTGCTGGAATGGGCGGCGGAACTGGAACAGGTGCTGCACCAATTGTTGCAGAAATAGCTCAAAGTTTAGGGGCTTTAACTGTTGGAATTGTTACTAAACCATTTCGTTTTGAAGGTAAAAAAAGAATGGAACAATCCATTGTTGGTATTGAAGAATTAAAGAAACATGTTGATACTTTAATTGTTATTCCTAATGATCGCTTAAGAGATTTGGTTGATCGTTCAACTCCATTATTAGAAGCATTCAAAGAAGTAGATAATGTTTTACACCGTGGTGTTCAATCAATTAGTGATTTAATTGCTGTTCCTGGTTTAATTAACCTTGACTTTGCCGATGTTAAAGCCGTTATGGAAAAAAGAGGTAATGCTCTAATTGGTATAGGTCTGGGCGTTGGTGAAAATAGAGCAATTGAAGCTGCTAAACAAGCTGTCTTAAGTCCATTATTAGAAACATCAATTGTTGGTGCAACTGATGCGATTATTAATATTACAGGCGGTAGTAATTTAAACCTTTTTGAAGCAGAAGATGCTGCTGAAGTTGTTCGAACAGCTGCAAATAATGAAATAAATACAATCTTTGGTGCAGTAATTAATGAAAATTTAAATGATGAAGTAATAGTTACAGTTATTGCTACTGGTTTTGATGGTGATGTGCCAACAAAAGCTGGTGATTTTGCAAATAAACCAACAAAATCGATTGATCAAGCTGAAACACTAGATAATGAATTTGATATTCCTGCATATATTCGTGATCGTAGCGATATATAATAAATGATTGAAAAAAACAACATAACTAATGTTGTTTTTAATTTTTTATAATTGTATTAACAATAAATATAATTTAAAACTTATAAGTTTTAAATTATAATTTGCATTTTAATAATAACTAAGTTAGTATATATAGCAAGAAAAGAGGATTGTATGGGCAAAACATTTTTAGAACAATTAAATCAAGAGAGATTAGAAGCAATTAAGCGAGAAAATATTCGGTTAGAAACTATTAAAAGCGGTCTAAATAATATTGAGAATCAAACAAATATGTTGTTTGACTATATTTGTGCCATGATTAAAAATGATTTAAATAACAATTTAGATAGAACTACATCAATTATTGATTGTCACTTTATTATTAATAGAAATTTAATTATTGTTGGCTCAGAATTACCACATCTAACTTATAGAGTTGTCCAAATTCAACTAAATCGTGAAAATATTTACTATGATAACAATAATATTTTTCATTTAAATCAACTAATTAGATTATTGGCAAGTAATGGCATTACCAACAGCGTTACAATTGCTGACAATGGTAATGAATATAAAATTCAAATTGCTGCCATCTTAGATAGAAAGTTAGAAAAAGAACCAAAATATACTAGAACACCTAATGAAAGACATTATTGATTATGTTAAAACTTATTCATACCTCGAAGAATAGTATCGCTTAATATATTTAAACAATAAAAAACATTAGACTAAACCTAATGTTTTCTTTTGTTAATTAATTATTGTCATCGTGTCTGTGGTTATCACGTCTATGATTATTGTTACGAGCTTTTTTAGCTGCACGACATTCGCCACATCTTTTAGGTTCACTTTGTAAACCTTTTTCTTTGTAAAATTCTTGTTCACCAGCAGTGAATACAAAATCTTTACCACAATCTTGACAAACTAGAGTTTTGTCTTCCATTAATGTTACCTCCTTAAATATTTAAGATTTAAATGTTAATTGGCCTAGATTAAAAGGTAACAAAATAAAATTAAATCCAATAAAAATATAGCATATATCCATAAAAAAATCAATAAATATTGTATTTAATACGTATTTAAGGTATATTTAATCTAGAAATTGAGGTTAATTTATGAAAAAAGAAGAGTTGAAGTTAAGTAATGTTAAAGGAACTTTTGACTATTATAAAGATGAATTAATAATTAGAAATAAAATAATTGATACTTTAAAAGAAGTATTTTTAATCTATGATTATTCACCATTAGAAACACCAATATTATGTACAATGGAACTTTTAGCATCTAAGTATGCAGGAGGATCAGAAATTTTAAAAGAAGTATATAAACTTACTGATCAGGGCAAAAGAGATTTAGGTCTTAGATATGATTTAACTGTTCCTTTTGCCAAAGTTATGGCAATGACAAAAAATTTAACTTTACCATTTAAAAGATATGAAATTGGGAAGGTATTCCGTGATGGACCAGTTAAGGTTGGTAGAAATAGAGAATTTTATCAATGTGATGTTGATGTTTGTGGTATTAAGAATTTAGAGGTTGAAATTGAATTCTTTCAACTAACTAATCGTGCCTTTAAAGACTTAAATTTAGATATTGAAATCCATTATAATAACCGTAAATTACTTGTAGGGATTTTAGAAGAGTTAAATATTATGAACAATACTTCAGCAGTTATATTAATCTTAGACAAAAAAGACAAAATTGAACGACTAGAATTAGAAAAAGAATTATTAAGTTTAGGAGTAACTAAAGAAACTATTACATTATTATTTGATCTATTAAGTCAAGATTTTGAGTATTTATTAAATTACTTTAAAAACACTACTAATCAATTACTATTAAGTGGTTTACAAGAAATAAAGATAATTAATGATTATGTAAAAGAACTTGGGTTAACCAATTGTCTATTTAAACCTTTTCTTGCACGTGGTTTAGAAATATATACAGGTACAATTTGGGAAATATTTTCTAAAGATGGTTACCGTTCCTCACTTGGTGGGGGAGGCCGTTATGATGAGATTATTACTAATTTTATTAATGATGGTAATGAATACCCAGCTGTTGGGATGTCATTTGGTTTAGAACCTATTTATGAATTAATGAAAACTAAAAATGTAATAAACACTAGTAATGTTGATGTTTTAGTCTATGGTTTTGATTTAAGTAAAGAAATATTCAGTATTGCGGATGATTTAAGAAATAATAATCTTAAAGTTAAAATTGAAATGAACAATTGGAAACTTAAAAAAACTTTAGATTATGCTAATAAAAATAACATTAGATATGTAATTATTATTGGTGAAAACGAATTAAGAGATAATGTATATTTATTAAAAGATCTAGATAATAGTTCACAAATGACTTATTCTAAAGAAGAATTGATTTCTTTCTTAAAAGAAAGTATTAAAAATGAAAAAATATCAGAAAAATGATTCTATATCATATGTACTTGGTACTACTTTAGTAATTGAAACATTAAAAAATAAAAGAGATATAATTAATAAAATATATTTTAATCCAAATATTATTAAAAATAATACGTATGATTTAATCTTAGATTTATCTAAAAATATTCCCTTAATTGAAAGTGCTAAAGCTTTTAATATTTTAGCTAAAAAAGATAATATATATATAATTGCTGAGATTAATAAATATGCATCAAAAATTGATTCTGGTAATCATTTAGTTATAATTAATCCCGAAAATGAAGGTAATTTAGGCACAATAATGCGTAGTGCCTTAGGATTTGGAATTAAAAATTTAGTAATTATTACACCTGCTGTTGATTATTTTAATCCAAGTGTAATTAGAGCCTCAATGGGGGCAATATTTAATTTAAATATTGAGACATATTCAAGTTTCTTGGAATATAACCAAAAATATCCTCATATGAATTACTATCCATTTATGTTAAAAGCAAAATCTAGCTTAAATAATACTATTTTTAAAGAACCATACTCATTAGTTTTTGGCCCAGAATCAGCTGGTTTAGATGATAGTTATTTAAATATTGGAGAACCAGTTATTATTAATCATGATTCATCTATAGATAGTTTAAATTTACCGATTGCTGTTAGTATTGCCTTGTATGAAGTAACTAAAAATAACTATATAAAAAATTGACATTGTATTGTTAATTTTTTTTGATTATGATATGCTATTAGCAGAGTAGATTAAGGGTGTTAGAATGAGAGATAATACGTTAAAAGAATTGATTGATCTTTTACAATCTGTAAAAGATCATATAGTTAAATTTGAAAAATTAATAGTTATTCCTAGTGAAGAAGTTCCAGAAAAAGAAACAAAAGGAAAAAAGAATGCCAATTGATTTAATGTTTATTAAAGAAAAAGTAACAGAAATAATCAATAATTATTCAGATTTAGCTGAAAATCAAGAATTAAAACAAAAAGAAATAAAAAACTCATTAGAAACTCTTAGAACATTTCAAGAACCAATAATCAACTCAATTAAAACAAATATATTAGAAAATTCACCAACTGATAATCGTCCAGAAATCGCACCTTTAGAAGAAAGATTAGCAATCCTTAATCAGTATTTTCACTTAAGCCTGGCCTGTGGAGATACATTAGAAGAATTAGGGTTTAATTCTTTATTATATAAATTAGATAATCCAATTGATCTTTATGATTTTTTAGATAATTTAAAGGGCATTATTAATAAATTTAAAAACATGGATATTATCATTAATGATAATAGTTTTTCTTATACTTATTTAGTTCATAAATTTATGGCTAAATATATGGAAAATATTGATAGTCCAGATTTGAATACAACAATGAAAGTGTTATTTGATAAAATGTATTGGAAAAATCATTTTCTTTTAACTGATATAGCCATTAATGTTCGGGACATATATAAAGATAATCAAAAATTGGTAACTGATTATGCCAATCGTCTGAAAGTAACGTTTATTAGAAATTATAAGATTGATGAAAAGAATATTAGAAAAGAGTTTGATAAAACTTTTGCGGACATTATTAATTTATCCAAAATATCTGCCAATCGGATTTTTGATTTATTCAATAATAAAGTCTTTAAAATTGCCGATTATCAGGATGACAGTGCCGTTTTACTTGCTCATCGTTCCAGATTCATTACGCCAGATGACTATAAAAAGTTTAGTACAAGAGAAGAAGATGAATTTTATTTAAACTTAGAAGAATTAGATTTTAATCTCTATGAATATGAAAACTATGAAAAATATAAATTTTTAATCGATGAAATTAAAAAAAGTTTAGAAAAAAAAGGAAGTATTGCTAGTGAAATAACGGCAAAAAATAAAAATATATTGAAGTTAAAACAAACAAATATAAAAAATAGTAAGAAAATTGCTCGATTATCTCAACAAAAAGAAGCTCAATTATTGAGAAATAATATTCCTAAAGTTACGAAGTTAAGTCCTAAAATTGATAATTTAATTTTAACTAATGACAATGTTCTTGAACAAATTAGAATGGAATATTCTAATTATGATGAATTAATCTTTATCGATAAAATTTGTAAAAATGTCCATGATCAATATACTGTATATGACATATTCAAACTATTTCGTCACGATTTAAATTCATTTAGAAGAGCCTTAGTTAAAAAGGATAATGAAATAATTCCAGAAGAAGAAATAAATGATTTAACTACTCAATTTGTTAGATTTATGGAAGATCCAAGAATAAAGATAATTAATACAATTAATTATCTAAATCTTGTGGAAGTGGGAACAATTATTGAAGAAAAATATAAATTATCAGGGATAAATATTAGTATTAAAAAAATTGATACGCAGGAATATAAAGATTTAAGAAACACTTGTGGTGTTTTATCTAATTATAATTTTATTTATCGAAGTGGTTGGACTCCATACTTATTAAAAGCAAGAATTGATTTTTTTGAAGAATAGTTATTGAAAAATATTCTTATTAAGGTATTATATTAATGAAGTGAGAGTACTATGAACACATTAATAATTATAATTACAATTGCTGGGTTATTACTTGACCAAATTTCTAAATTTATTATTAGTTACTATTTTGAACTTAATTCATCTTTAGTAGTAATTAATAACTTTTTTGCTTTAACTTATAAACATAATTATGGATCCGCTTGGGGATTATTCAAAGGCATGAATGGGTTATTTATTGTTATTGCTTTAATTGGAATAGTAATAATATACAAATATTCTTTAGAATTTAAACAAAATAAAAGAAATAATTTAGCTTTTGCTTTTCTATTTGCTGGAATATCTGGTAATTTATTTGATCGAATATTTCTTGGTTATGTTAAAGATTTTTTAGATTTTAAAATATTTGGTTATGATTTTCCTATATTTAATGTGGCAGATTCATTAATTGTTATTGGAGCTTTTTTGTTTATTATTGCAATCATAAAAGGGGAAGATAAAAAATGAAAATAGTTGTAGATAAGTTAGAAGAATTGATTAGGATTGATAAGTTTTTAAGTAATAAAACAAATATTTCGCGAGCTATGATAACTAAAATGTTTGAAGATGACAAAATTTTAGTTAATAATTCTCGAGTAAAACCTAGTTATAAAGTTAATATAGGAGACATTATTGAGTATAGTGAACTAGAAAATAAACCCTTAATCTTAGAAAAACAAGATGTTGAGTATTCAATTGTTTATGAGGATGATTACTTATTAGTAGTTAATAAGCCAAGTGGGGTGGTGGTCCACCCTGGTAGTGGAAATAAAGATCAAACTCTAGTAAATGGTTTATTAAAATACATTGATAGTTTAAGTAATATTGGTCATAATTTAAGACCGGGAATAGTTCATAGAATTGATAAAGATACAAGTGGTTTATTAATCGTAGCTAAAGATAATAAGACTCATGAATTATTAAGTAAGATGTTAAGTAAAAAAGAAATTAAAAGAGAATATATAGCTCTTTTAATTGGTGGGTTTAAGCACGATACAGCCACAATTGATGCGCCTATAGGTAGAGATGCTAAAAATAGAAAAATGATGAGTGTAACACCAAATAACAGCAAAAAAGCAATAACTCACTTAACAGTATTAAAAAGATATAAAGGCTATACATTAGTTAAGTTAAAATTAGAAACGGGAAGAACTCATCAAATAAGAGTACATATGAAGTACATAGGTTATCCAATATATAATGATCCAGTCTATACTAATAGTAAAACAACTGATTTTGGTCAATTTTTACATTCGGCTAACTTAGAGTTTATTCATCCGATAACTAAAAAGGAAATAAAACTTAGTTGTCCTTTACCAGCTGAGTTTGATAGTTTTATTAAAAATTTAGAAAATCTATAATTATTCACTTATTATTCATAATCAGAAACTTTACTATTCATTTAATTTGTTATAAAATGGAAGTGGGTGAACAAGATGGAAACAATTGAAATTGCTAAAAAAGATGAAATCGTGATGAAGTTAGTTCATTATTTTGTCACTGAAGAAAATTATATACCAATTATTGTTAATGGTGTAAAAAATGAAGTGTGGTTAGAAAATTCTGAAGGCCCATATAAAATCATTAGAATTAATTCTAATTATATTCATAATGCTGAACAATTAAACTATGATATTTTTAAAACAAAAAGTGTGATGAAACAAATAAAAAGCAAAACTTTTTCATGGCGAATGAACTCATTAAATATCTTATTAGATGTCCGTAATGAAGTAAAAATTCAAGATCAAAAAGATGTAAGCTTAATTAAAATTGCTTCGGAAAAAGATTTGAATAATAATAAGACTTTAAACACATTATTCCCAAATATGAAGGAAAAAATCTTAAAGATAAAGGATAGTAAGGTTGATTTTTTATTTAGCGTTTCTAAAGATATTAATGAAAAAACTACTAAAGAAAATAAAATCTATGAAGAAACATTTAAACCAAAGAAGATTTCTTTAACATATATCTTAATGGGAATTTCTATTATTGCTTTTATTATTTCCATGATTGGTTCGGTTACTAATACTTTTGATTTAAATACAATGTTTGGTCTGCATCGTAGTTATGTAGTAGGTAAAGGGCAATGGTATCGTCTTATTACATCAGGATTTTTACATGTAGATGTATTACATTTATTTTTAAATATGTATAGTTTACAAATATTAGGGACTCAATTAGAGCAATTTCTTGGTAAAAAGAAATTATTAATTATTTATATATTTAGTGAAATTATTGCCTCGATGTTTTCAATTACATTAAATAATACATGGAGTATTGGCGCAAGTGGGGCGATATTTGGCTTATTGGGCAGTATTATCTACTTTAGTTATCATTATCGATTATATTTTGGTCAAAGTTTAAAGAATCAATTATTGCCAGTTTTATTTATTAACTTATTACTTAGTATTATTATTCCTAATATAGATGTAGCTGCTCACCTTGGTGGTTTATTTGGAGGAATATTACTAACAATGGCAACTGGTATTGAAGGTAAAACTAAAAAACAAGAACAAATTAATGGTCTTGTTTGTTATATATTATTGATTAGTTTCTTATTATATTTATTATTAAAATAAAAAAGTTCATATTTAGTGAACTTTTTAAATCTTTCTATATAAGCCAATTGCTTTACCTAAAATAGTACAATCATTTAAGATAATTGGTTCAAGTAAGTCATTTTCTGGTTGCAGTCTAATTTGATTTTTTTCCTTATAAAATCTTTTTAAAGTTACTTCATTTTCTTCAGTCATCGCGACAACTATTTCACCATTATTTGCTGTTTTTTGTTTTTTAACAATGACAATATCATTATCATAAATGCCAGCATTGATCATTGAGTCACCACTAACAGTTAAAGTGAATATATTATCTTTGCTTGGGACTAAGTTAATTGGTAAAGAGAAAAATGTATCTGGGTTTTCAATTGCTTCAATTGGATTACCAGCAGTTACTTTTCCCAGAAGAGGAACTTTTACGACATCTTCACTGGCATCGGCATATTCATTTTCAACTAGTAATTCAATTGTTCTAAACTTACTTGAAGTAGTTCTAATTAAGCCCTTTTCTTCTAAATTTTTTAAATGAACAAAGACTGTTGCTGAGGAACTAAGATTTAAGCCTTTTCCTATCTCTCTAATTGATGGGGGGAAGCCATTATCAACAATAAATTTTTTAATAAATGTCAAGACTTCAGTTTGTTTTTTAGTTGGTTTTTCCATCTAAATCACTCCTTATTGTTAAAATAATAGCACTTCCTTGACATAAAGTCAAACATATTTTCGCTTTTTGCATTTACACGAACAAATGTGTGTGTTATTATAATATTGAAAGGGCTGATCAAATGAAAGAATTAATTTTAGAAAATAAAGAAGGGCTATTATTTGTTTTAATTACTTTAATTTTATTTTTAATATAGTTGCGATTAACTATATTTTTTTGTATACTAAGCATATAAGAATAGGAAGAAGTTAATGGAAAAAAAATATATTAATCAAATTAAATCACTAGCCCTAGATATGATAAATGAGGCTAAAAGCGGACATCCTGGCATTGTATTATCAGCCGCGCCGATACTGTATACATTATATACGAAACATTTGAATTTTAATCCTTTAGATCCTAAATGGCTAAATCGTGATCGGTTTGTTTTATCTTGTGGCCACGGTTCAGCATTATTATATTCCATGTTATATTATGCTGGCTATGATTTATCTTTAGAACAATTAAAATTATTTAGAAAAGTAGACAGTATTACTCCGGGTCATCCAGAATATGGTTTAACACCAGGTGTTGAAGCGACTACTGGACCATTAGGTCAAGGAATAGCTAATGCTGTTGGCATTGCTTTAGGAGAAAGATACTTAAATAGCCTTATTAAGAGTTATACTGATAAAAATTTAATTGATTATTATACTTATGCTTTAGTAAGTGATGGGGACTTAATGGAAGGCATTAGCTATGAAGCTGCTAGTTTTGCTGGAACACAAAAATTAGATAAGCTAATTGTATTATATGACTCTAATGATGTTTGTTTAGACGGTGATTTAAACAAAACATTTACAGAAGATGTCCAAAAAAGATTTTCGGCTATGAACTGGCAAACTATACTTGTTAATGATGGTAATGATAATGACGCAATAAATCAAGCAATTGAGATAGCAAAATTAAATAAAGAGCAACCAACCCTAATAGAAGTAAAAACAATTCTTGGTTATGAATCAAAAAATGCTGGTAGTCACGTAACACACGGTAAACCATTAAGTAATGATGAGTTAATTGAACTAAAAACAAAATGGGACATAAATCCAGAACCATTCTTGCAAAATCAAGATGATATATTTAAATATCGAGAACTATTTAAAGAAAGAGTACAAAATAATTATTTATCGTGGACAAATGATTATTTAGAAAGTATAAATGATCCTAATTTAGCTAAAATATTTGGAGTTTTAAATAATGAAATGAAAGAAACAATCCCTTGGGAAGAATTTAGTTATCCTAATGAAGATCAGGAGTTAAGGGGCTATAATAATTTAGTAATGAATTTTATCGCTGATAATTCTTTGTTATTTCTTGGTGGTAGTGCTGATCTTGCTAGTTCTTGTAAAACTTACTTAAATAACTTTAAAGAAATGAATGTTGAAAATCAAGCAGGAAAAAATATTTGGTTTGGAGTTAGAGAACACGCAATGGGAGGAATAATTAATGGTTTAGCACTTAGTGGATTAAAAACCTTTGGTTCAACATTTTTAACGTTTTCTGATTATCAAAAACCTGCCTTAAGACTTAATTCCTTGATGGATTTAAATTCTATCTATATTTATTCTCATGATTCAATAATTATTGGTGAAGATGGACCAACTCATCAACCGATTGAACAATTAGGAACCTTAAGATCGATACCTAATGTTAATGTTTTTAGACCATTTGATTTAAATGAATTAATTAATAGTTGGAAAATAATTATGGAAACAAATAATACCAGTTGTTTAGTTATTAATAAAAATAAAACTCCATTATTTAATTCTTTAGAAAATGCTGATGTAGAAATGGGAGCATATATTATTTCTAAAGAACAATCTAAATTAGATGGAATTATCTTAGCTTCTGGTAGTGAAGTCTTAGTTGCTTTAGAAATTCAAAAAGAATTGTTTAATGAGAGTATCGATTTAAGAATAGTAAGTGTTCCATGTTTAAATATTTTTGATAATCAATCAGAATTATATAAACAAAAGATTTTACCAGTTGGTGTTAAAAAAATTGTCATCGAAGCCTCTAATGATATGAGATATCTAAAATATATCAATAATGAAAAATATTTATTAAATATTGATAATTTCGGTTATAGTGGTCCTAAAGAAGATGTTTTACAAAAATTAAACTTTGATACACATTCATTAATAGAAAAAGTCAGAAACTTAATCTAAAGTTTGTTATAATAGATTTGAAAGAGGAGGAATATAATGTTAAAAGATATACTGTTAATTGTGGGAGGAATGATCCCGGGAGCTATTATAGGTTTTTTTATTGCCAAGTATTACATGCAAAAATATTTAAAGGACAATCCCCCAATCAATGAAAAAATGATTGAAACATTAATGAGTAGTATGGGCAGAAAACCATCGCAAAAACAAGTTAAACAAATGATGTCACAAATGAATAAAATGATGTAATAAACTATTAAGAAAAGAAGGGTGTTTATGAACGAACAATTGAAACCAATTATTTTAATTACTGGTTCAGTTATTTTATTAATAATCTTTATTATAATTGTTATTTTGCTTATAAAAAGAAATCGTTCAATGAAACAATTAGAAAAACATAAAAAAGAATATCAAGTTTCTAGTTCTTCAGCAAATGCGAATCTTTTTGGAATTGAAGCAACAAATCAAAACTTAAAGCCACAAATTGATTTAGATAAAACTCAATTACTCAATCTTAATGATTTAGAAGAATTAAAAAATATAGAGAATATTCAGGAAGAAAATGAACAATAAGTTGTTCATTTTTTTTGTTTATGCTATAATTTTTATGGTGAATACAGTGGTAAAGTATGATGAAAAGTCAATTAAAATTTTAGAAGGATTAGATGCTGTTAAAAAAAGACCAGGAATGTATATTGGTTCAACTGATAAAAGAGGTCTTCATCATTTAGTGTGGGAAATTATTGATAATGGTATTGATGAAATAATTAATGGTTATGGTGATAAAATTATTATTACAATCAATGAAGATAAAAGTATTACTATTGCTGATAATGGTCGTGGTCTACCAATAGGAATGCATGAAAGTGGTAAAAGTACCCCAGAAGTAATATATACAGTATTACATGCTGGTGGTAAATTTAGTGATGGTGGTTATAAAGTATCTGGTGGCCTTCACGGGGTAGGGGCGAGTGTTGTTAATGCTTTATCACTATGGATGGATGTTACTTCTTATCACGAAGGTCAAATCGGTCATATTAGATTTTATGATGGTGGTAAAGTTGAAAAACCTTTGGAAATACTTGGTAAAACCAATAAAAGTGGAACTACCGTAACATTTTTACCTAATCCGGAAATATTTGGTAATACTACATTTAGCTTTACTACGATTAAAGAAAGAATGCAGGAAGCAGCATTTTTACTATCTAATTTAACAATTGAAGTTCATGATTTAGAAGATGATAAACATGAGACTTTTCATTATGAAAAAGGCTTAACTGCTTTTGTTGAATTTATAAATGAGGATAAGAAAGAATTGCATCAACCGATTATTATTAATTCGAAGAAGAATAATATTGAGGTAGACATAGCTCTTCAGTATACTGAAGGTTATAATGAAACCCTATTATCATTTGTAAATAATGTTAAAACAATTGATGGAGGCAGCCATGAGGTTGGTTTTAAAACTGGTTTAACAAAAATCTTTAATGATTATGCTAAAAATAATAATTTAATTAAATCAAAAGAAGGTAATTTTGATGGATCTGATATTAGAGAAGGTTTAACAGCTGTTTTAAATTTAAGAATACCAGAAAATATTTTACAATTTGAAGGCCAAACTAAAGGAAAACTTGGAACTCCTGAAGCTAGAAGTGTAGTTGAAGGTGTAGTTTATGAATATATGAAGTTTTATTTAGAAGAAAATCGAGAAATTGCTTTAAAAATAATTGATAAAGCTAGTAAAAGCAAATTAGCTAGAGAAGCCGCAAGAAAAGCTCGCGAAGAGGTCAGAACTGGTAAAGGTAAGAAAAAAGATGAGAAGATGATGGCAGGTAAACTTACACCAGCTCAAACAAAAAATCCAAAAATAAATGAATTATTTATAGTTGAAGGTAATTCAGCTGGCGGAACAGCTAAAAAATCCCGTGATCGAAAATTCCAAGCAATTTTACCATTAAGAGGAAAAATAATTAATACAGAAAAAGCCACCGATAAAGACATTTTTAAAAATGAAGAAATAAATTCTATTATATATTGCATTGGAGCAGGTTATGGTCAAGAATTTGATGTAAAAGATAGCAATTATGATAAAGTCATTATTATGACCGATGCTGATGATGATGGTGCTCACATTCAATGTTTATTATTAACATTCTTTTATCGTTTTATGAGACCGTTAATTGAAGAAGGAAAATTATTCATTGCCATTCCACCATTATTTAAAATAACAACGGCTGATAAAAAACATCGTTATTTTTATCCTGGTGAAGAAGAGGAAATGAAAGCATATACAGAAGCTAGAAGTTCTTATCAAATTCAAAGATATAAAGGGTTAGGCGAAATGAATCCTGAACCTTTATGGGAAACAACCATGGATCCAAAAACACGTAATTTAATTAAAGTAAGTATCAACGATGGTTCATTGGCTGAAAGAAGGGTTTCTACATTAATGGGGGATCTCGTTGAGCCAAGAAAAGAATGGATTAATGAAAATGTTGAATTTTCACTAGAAGATAATTATTCAATCAAGTAAAAAAGACTTAGTAAAGTCTTTTTATATTGAACGATAATTATTGGCGTTTTTATATGGATTATTTTTATCAATGCGATCAGTAAATAAAATGCCATTTAAATGATCGATTTCATGTTGGAATGCTATTGCTAAGTCTTCTCGAACACGAATGGTGTATTCATCACCATTTTCATCAAAAGCTTTTACAGTCATTCTTGCATGTCGTGGGACAATACCCTCAACATTCCGATTAACACTTAAGCAGCCTTCACCTTCCTCGACATAGATCATTTCTTCACTAGTGCTAATAATTTTTGGATTTATTACTACATAATTTTTAAATTCACCATTTTGTAAATCTTCACAAATAACAAAAATTCTTTTATTAATGCCCATCTGAATGAATGCTAGACCCATTCCAGCTCTTAAATCAAATTTTTCTCTTAATTCTTCAATTTGACTAGTTTTTAAATATGATAAAGAATCATTAATTAATTTTTTATCTTCAATAGATAAAGGAAATGTTACTTCATTACTAACATTTCTTAATATCTTATCAAATTCATCATATATTTTAATATTTGGTAATTCCATTTCTCATCACCGATAATATATTATCAAACAATCAGCAAAAAATAAAGCTTAAAACAAATAAAAACCATTATTGAAATGGTTTTATTAAATGATTTATTATTATGATTTACTTCTAGAAATTAAATCTAATTCCATTTGTTCAGTAAGTACAGCTATAGATTTTTCAGTAAGTAATGAATACATTGTTAATGTTAATGGATCATTTGGATTAATTGGAAAGTTTTGGCTTATCCATTCTGTCAAAAGTTGTGGACTGATTTCAGGTGCCCAAAATGCTGCTTTGTTTACTAAAGAACTGTATAATTCTGGCGAATTAATTCTTAGTACTTGGAATATTGCATTTAGTCTATCATAAAATCTTTGTAATTCATTCATTATTATTATCCCCCTTCAAATAATTAGTAAGTAAAATATCACAATTTTTATTATTTGTCAAATTAGTGAATACTTACTTTACATTATAGTTAATTAATCAAAATATTATGCTATATTGTTAATAGGAGTAGATATGAAAGAAAACTTAAGAAACTGTGATAAACCATTATTAATTACCACAATAATCTTCAGTATAATTGGCTTACTGATGGTTTTTAGTTCTTCTTCAATAATTGCTTCATTTAGTGTTAAGACTAGTCCTTATCATTATTTTATTCGTCAATTTGCCTTTATTGCGGTTTGTTATATAGGGTTTTTCTTATTTATTTTAAACATACCAATAAGTAAGTATCGCAACTTTACTATTATCTTTGGTTTAATAATACTAGGCTCTCTAATCTTGGTATTTCCATTTGGAGTAGAAATAAATGGAGCTAAGAGTTGGTTTAATATGTGGGGTTTATTTCATTATCAACCAAGTGAGTTTGCTAAAATATTTATTATTTTATATATCGCTTTCTTTTTTGAAAATTATCAAAAAATTAGAAATATTAATAAATCATTTTATTATCCATTAACAATTATTGTGTTTATTTTGTTTCTAATTTTTCGGCAACCAGACTTAGGAACAGGTGTTATTATTGGAACATTAACCTTCTGTATTTATTTTTTTATTCCTTTAAATAATAAGAACAAAAGAAATTTAAAGCTAATGATGGGACTATTACTTATTTTAGGTACAATATTATTTTTAACATTTAAAAATGATTTGTTAAAACAATTTCAAAAAGATCGTTTCAATTATAAACAACCTTGTTTAAGGTATACAGAGCCTTCTGGATATCAACTATGTAATTCTTTTATAGCCATTAACAATGGTGGATTAATGGGTGCTGGATTAGGTAATTCAACTCAAAAATTTTTATATTTACCAGCTGGTCATACTGATTTTATTTTTTCAATTATTTTAGAGGAATTAGGCGCAGTAGTTGGGATATTAATAATTATATTATTTTTGTTTATGTTATATAGAATAGTAAAAATATCTAAATCAACTAGTAATATTCGGAATTCAATAATTGCCTTTGGTGTATTTATTGTTATTACTATTCATATTTTAATTAATTTAGGAGGTATACTAGGTCTTATTCCTTTAACAGGAGTACCTTTACCATTTTTAAGTTATGGTGGTAGTTTTACTACAGTTACATATATTATGATTTTTTTAGTTCAACGAGTAGCAGTAGAAAATAATCAAAGTAAACTTGCTAAAGAAATATCTAATCTTTAAAAGGAAATATTCTTTCTTTCACATATATATAAGTGAAAGGAGGAAATAATGAAACAATATTTAACACCAAAAAACATTATTATTTTAATAGTAACGATTATCATTGTTGGTAGTGGCTTAATATTTTATAAACCACAAACTATTGAAGCTAATAGTAATTTAACAGAAGAAATTAATATGGTTAGCAGTGAAGAAGAAAAAGAAAATGAATCATTTTACGTTGATGTAAAAGGTGCGGTTAAAAAACCAGGAGTATATATTTTCACTAATGATCAAGTAATTAATGATGCAATTTTAGCTGCTGGTGGACTTAGTAAAAATGCTAGTACTAAAAATATTAACCTTAGTAAAAAATTAGTTCCAGAAATGGTTGTTTATGTATTTACAACTAATGAATTAAATAAACCAAAAGCTAAAAACCAAGAGCTTAATTGTCCTGAAGTTATTTGTCAAGAAACATCTTGTGAGCAAGTAATTTGTCCTGAGCTTTCTTGTCCGGAAATAAATTGTCCAACCATTGAATGTAATTGTGGTAATCAAAATAACCAAGATCAAGGTGCAAACGATAATATTATAGAAGACAAGTTAAATATAAATACCGCTTCTTTGGAAGAACTATTAACCTTACCAGGGATAGGTGAAGCTAAAGGAAAAGCCATAATTGAATACCGTCAAGAAAACAAATTTAATAATATAGAAGACCTTAAAAATGTTTCGGGTATTGGCGAAACAATCTTTCTTAAATTAAAAGATTTAATTAAAGTTTAATGAATTTATTAATTAGAAAAATATTAATTAGTAATTTATTATATATACTAATAATTATTGGAACAATCATTATTTGCTATTTCTCGCTTACAAAACCAGAATTGATTTTTAAAGAACAAGAACAATATAGTGGAGTAGTTACCGAATATTTATTTAATGGTAATCAGCTAAATTTGGTTATTAAAGGAAAATACTCTAACTATAAAGCTACTTATTATCCAAAGACAGAGCTTGAATTAAAAAAAATAAAAAATTTAATAAAATACGGCTCACATATTATTGTAACTGGTGATTTAGCTAAACCATTAAATAATACAATCCCTAATACATTTAATTATAAAAATTATTTAAAATCCAAAAAAATATTAAGTATTATTCAAATAAAAACTATTAAAATTAATAATGATAAGTTAAGTATATTATATAAAATTAAAAATTATATAATAGATAGAATAAATACATATAAAACTAAAGATTACTTATTAACATTTATTATTGGTAATAAAACATTATTAAACAATGAATCATTAACCAATTATCGAATAAATGGCGTAACTCATTTATTTGCTATTTCTGGAATGCATATTAGTTTATTTACTGGGATAATATTATTTTTATTAAAAAAAATAAAGATAAAAGAAGCTTCACGGTTAGTAATAGTTACTTCATTTTTAATTATCTATTCATTTTTAACTGGCTTTTCACCAAGCATTTTAAGAGCGGCTATCTTCTTTACATTATTATCAATCAATAAACTATTTTATACAGAAATAACAAATATCAAACTTTTAATAACTACTGTTTGTATCTTATTGATTAGTAACCCGTTTAATATATATAATTTAGGGTTTATATATTCAGTTACAACTAGCTATGGTTTAATAATTTGTCTGGAAAAATTTAATAATAAGAATTACATTGTTAATTTAATTTTAGTTAGTTTAGTTGCCTTTTTATTTAGTTTACCAATTACATTACAAAATTTTTATGAATTTAATTTATTAACAATTATAAACAATTTAATATTTGTTCCTTTAATATCTTTAATAGTTTATCCATTATCTTTACTTGTCTTTATATTTAAGTTTTTAGAACCTGGATTAATGATTGTTTTATATTTAACAGAAAGTTTATCAAAGCTAACAGCTAAATTAGCTATTTCATTAATTATTCCTAAAAGTAATTATATTTTAATATTTTTATATTATTTGTTTTTACACTTATCTTTAATAAATAAAAAATATATATTTATTAGTATAATAATTATTTTTATTCCCCTTATACTAGTAAAATTTAATAGTGATTATGAAGTATATTTTTTAGATGTTAACCAAGGAGATGCAATATTAATAAAAGCGCCTAATAATAAAGAAAATATTATGATCGATGTTGGGGGAAAATTAAAATATAAAGAAGAAGCTTGGCAAATAAAGAGACAAGAATATAACATTTCAGATAATATCATTATTTTTTTGAAAAGTTTAGGAATAACTAAAATTGATTGTATTATTGGAACCCATGGTGATGAAGATCATTTAGGAGAGGCCATCAACATAATAAATAATTTTTCGGTTGCAAGTTTAATGTTAAATCAAGGAGGTATTAATAGATTAGAAAAAAATATTATTAAGACTGGAATAAATATAATTAATAAATATGAAGCTAAGTATATTAATATTAAATATTTAGAAACAACTTTGGCTAATAATGAAAATGATAATAGTACAATTATTCATTTAAATCTAAATGGTTATCTTTTTTTATTAATGGGAGATGCCTCAAAGAAACAAGAATTAGAAATAATAAGTAAGTATAATTTAGAAAATATTCATGTTTTAAAACTAGGTCATCATGGCTCAAGTAGTAGTTCAGCTGAAGAATTTTTAAAAATTATTAAACCTCAATATAGCATTATTTCCTCTGGCCGAAACAATCGTTTTAATCATCCAGCCCAAAAAGTAATAAATTTATTAAATAAATATGATTTAAAATATTTAAATACCCAAAATTTAGGAACAATAAAATTCACAATTAATGATTACCTAATTAGTAGTTTTACCAGACCTTAGTAACTAAATTATGATATAATAATTATGAGGTATTTATGAAAAATTATATAATAGTAGCAAATTATTATAATATTGTTGAAGAAGAACTAAACAAGATTATTATTAATAATCAAGGAGTTTTTTCTTTTGATTTAGAAATAGAAGAATTTGGTAATGTTATTGAGGAAATTAACAGTGTCTCTTTGTTTAATGAAGATAAAGTAATTATTTTGAAAAATTTGGGAGGAAAAATAAGTAAAAATCAAATGGATGAAATTGAAAAATATTTAGCTGATTATTTTAAAAGTCCTAACCCTAATGTTAATTTAATTATTACTTTTAATAAAAAAATGGATGAAAGAAGAAAAATAACAAAACTCCTAAAGGCGAAGATGAATATTATTAGCAGTATTGAATATACTGATAATGACTATCTTAAAAGAATTGCTAAACATTTAGAAAAATTAGGATATTCTATGTCAATGAATCTAATTAGTATATTATGGGAAAAGTGCTTAAAAAATTATGATATTTTGCTTAATGAATTAAATAAATTACTAGTTATTGCAATTAAAGATAAAACAATTAATAAAGAAATGATCGATATTTATACTTCTAAATATGAAAATGATGAAATATTTTTACTTAAAGATGAAATAATTAAAAAAAATATTAATGAATATTATCCGATATTAAATCGTTATATTGATCAAGGTAATAGCATTATTCCAATTATTTCTTTGTTAGCTAATGAATACCGATTAATGTACATTACTAAGAATACTAATCTTAGTGATAATCAAATTGCCAAAAATTTAAAAATGAATAGTGATTATCCAGTTAAATTAGCTAGAGATAGGGCATTTAAATATCAAAGTGCAACATTATTAGATAATATTGTTAAATTAGCCGATTTAGATTATCAAATTAAAATCGGCGAGATTGATGAGTATATAGGTTTTAATGTATTTTTATTAGAAATATAGGTGAATTATGAAAAATGAAGTTATTTTAGAAATTAGTAAAGAATTAAATTTAAAAAAAGAGAGTGTTGAGGTAACTTTAAAACTACTTAGTGAAGGTAATACTATTCCTTTTATTGCCAGATATCGTAAAGAAATTACTGGTTCATTGGATGAAGAAGTTATTAGAAAAATATCTTCTTATTATGAATATGAAATTAATTTATTAAAAAGAAAAGAAGATGTTATTAGGTTAATTGCTGAAAAGGGTATGATGACAGCTGAATTAGAAAAAGAAATATTAGGGTCTAAAAAATTAGTTGAAGTTGAAGACTTATATAGACCTTATAAAGAAAAGAAAAAAACTAAAGCAACAGAGGCAATTAAAAATGGTTTAGAACCACTTAGTAAGTTAATTTTAAGTTATAGCCCTAATGTTATGATTGAGGCTAAAAACTACTTAAATGAGGCAGTAAAGACTGAAGAGGAAGCTATAATCGGTGCTAAATATATTATTTCTGAAATTATTAGTGATTCTCCAGAATATCGTAAATATATTAGAAACTATATTTATAAAGAGGGAGTTATTACTTCTAAATTAAAGAAAAATGCAGTTGATGAGAGAAAAGTTTATGAAATATATTATGATTATTCTGAAAAAGTTAATGAAATTAAATCTCATCGAATTTTAGCAATTAATCGTGCTGAGAAGGAAGGAGTATTAAGTGTTTCTATTGATATTTTAAAAGAAATTCCCATTACATATATTGAAAATAGATTTATTAAAGGTAATTGTGAAATCTGTATTAAATTAATTAAAGAAGCTATTACCGATGCTTATGATCGCTTAATATTTCCTAGTGTTGAAAGAGAAGTTAGGAGTGAGTTAAAAGAATTAGCTGAAGAATCGGCAATAAAAAACTTTGCTTTAAACTTAGAAAATTTATTATTAACACCACAAATCAAAGAAAAAATAGTATTAGGTTTTGACCCAGCTTTTAGAACTGGTTGTAAATTAGCTGTTTTAGATAAAACTGGAAAAGTCTTAGATATTGACGTTATCTATCCGCACGAGCCACAAAATAAAGTATTAGAAAGCGAAAATATAATTCTTGAGTTAATTAATAAATATAATATAGATATAATTGCCATCGGTAATGGTACTGCCTCAAGAGAATCTGAAAGTTTTATTGCTAATACAATTAAAAAAACCAAGAAAAAAGTTGAATATTTAATAGTTAATGAAGCTGGTGCGAGTGTTTATTCGGCTAGTGAAGAAGCGATTAAAGAGTTCCCAGATTTAACTGTGGAAAAAAGAAGTGCAATTAGTATTGGCCGGAGGCTTCAAGATGCCTTATCAGAACTAGTGAAAATTGATCCTAAAAGTATTGGAGTTGGTCTATATCAACATGATGTTTCGGCTAAGAATTTAGATGAATCATTAAACTTTGTTGTAACAAAAGTAGTTAATCAGGTTGGTGTGAATATTAATACTGCTTCTAAATCGATTTTAAAATATATTTCTGGGTTAACAAGTAAAACAATCGATGAGATAATTAATTATCGAGAAACCAAAGGTAAAATTAACAATCGAGTTGAAATTAAAAAAATCAAGGGCGTTGGCCCCAAAGCATATGAACAAGCAATTGGTTTTTTAAGAATTGATAATGGTGATAATCCCTTAGATAAAACTAGTATTCATCCAGAATCATATCCTTTAGCAAACAGTTTACTCAAACACTTGGATTTAGATACAACCATGATTGGTTCAAATGAACTAGTTGATAAATTAACTAATTTAGATCTTTTAAAATTAGCTAAAGAAAGTAATTTAGAATTAATTACAGTTACGGATATTATTGAAAATTTTAAAAAACCAATTAGAGATCCAAGAGATAATATGCCAAAACCCCTTTTAAAAAGTGATGTTTTAGATATTAAAGATTTAGAAATTGGAATGAAACTTAACGGAACTGTTAGAAACGTAGTCGATTTTGGAGTATTTATTGATATAGGTCTTCATAATGATGGTTTAGCTCACATTTCAAAATTATGTAATAGATATATTAAACATCCAAGTGAAGTAGTTAGTGTTGGTGATATAGTTGATTGCTATATAATCGATATTGATCAAGAAAAAGAAAGAGTTAGTTTAAGTTTATTAGAAAAAGAAAAGTAATGATTAATTATTCATTACTTTTTATTTTGTCTGTATTTTTAAAATTTAATTTAGCAATATTATTTAGTTCTTCGACTCCATATATTTCAACTATTTCTTTACCAACCTCATCTACCTTTGGTCCAGCTCCTTTAGGAATAGTTATTTTATACTTAGCACTTAATTTATCCATTAGAATTAAAAAAGTATAACGAGCAATTATTGAGGAAACTGCCACACTTAAATTTTTATCTTCAGCTTTAGTTAAAAACAATATATTCTTAACTTTTTTTGGGGCCTCAGCAATGTGTTCAAAATATTTCTTTGGATAAACAAATTGGTCGACAATTATTCTTTCATAATGATAAGAATCTTTTTCTAATAGACCAACTAAGACCTTATTATGTAAGATAGCTTTCATTTTATTCATATTATAATTACTATTTTTGTTATAAGTTGGATTATCTAAAACATAAGTGACGTGAGGAAATTTTTTAATTATTTCTGGTGCTATTTTTATTATTTTCTCATCGGTTAGCTTCTTGGAATCCCTAATACCTAAATCAATTAAGTATAGATGATCTTTTTTATCAACAAAAGAAGCTGTTACAACAATTGGACCAAAGTAATCACCAGTTCCAACTTCATCAGAACCGATTGCTGATAAGTTATAATACCTATAATCTTTTTCGTCTTTTTTCTTTTCTTCTTTTGAATCTATTTCTTTTCGAACGTCTCGTTTGTTTTTATGCATTTCTAAATCAAACCACATATTAGCATCTATATCAGCACTTAAGCCTTGAAATACAACCTTACCTGAATCATATAAAGTAATAATTGTTCCTGCTTCTTCAGCTTGAAATGTAGCATATTGAGGAGTTTTATCTCTTTTTAAATCTTGATAGTATTCAATCATTTCCGATTTAACATTATCACTTACTTTATAGGAAATAGTCATATTATCCACCTCGATATTAATTTTAACATGTTTCACTTTTTTTTTCACTTGTTTTGTACTATAATAACAATAGGAGGGATAAGATGAACTTTATTGATTTTTTCATAATCATCTTTTTAATCTTAGGATTACTAATTGGTTTTAAAAGAGGATTTATTAAAAGTGTTGTAATGTTAGTTGGCACTATATTGGTTGTTATATTAGCATTTTACTTGAAAAATCCACTGGCAAACTTGATGTATGAGAAATTGCCATTCTTTGATTTGAAAGGAGTATTAGCTGGTGTTACTGTCATAAATATATTAATTTATGAAGGAATAGCATTTATTATAGTTTTATTTGTATTAGCTATCTTATTTAAATTTATCTTATTTATTACAAAAATAATTGATAAATTATTAAATAGCTTGATAGTTTTAACCTTACCATCTAAGATTTTGGGAATGATTGTTGGTTTGGTTGAATCATTAATAATTTTATTTATATTCTTATTTATTTCAACTCAAGTTAATTTCTTTGCAAATGACATTCATAGTAGTAAATATGGATCATTAATTTTAAAAGAAACCCCATTCCTGTCTAGCGCGACAAATAAGGTATATAAAGCAATAGATGAAATATATTCCTTAAAAGATGAATATAAAGACTCTACAGACAAAAAAGAATTTAATAAAAAAGCACTACATACGTTATTAAAACACGAAGTATTAGATGTTAAATCAGCTGATAAGTTGGTTGAAACAAATAAATTAAAGATTGATAATGCTGAAGAAATAATCAATCTATATAGATAAGGAGGCTTTATGGCAGTAAGACAATACGAAAGTGGAAACTTAAAAGAAATGGCTACTAGTGGATATAAAATTGTTGATTTTTATGCTGATTGGTGTGGGCCATGCAAAATGATTAACAGTGTTTTTGAAGAATTAGAAAAAAAATATCCAGAAGTAGAAATAATTAAAGTTAACGTGGATAAGTATCAAGATTTAGCAATGGAATATGGAGTTATGAGTATTCCAACTATTTTCATCTATAAAGATAACAATCAAGTGGAAAAGTTTATTGGCTTTAGAGATGTAACTGACTTTGAAAACGTCATAAAAAAATCTTAGAATTTCTAAGATTTTTTTATGACTTCTTTAGCCGAGTTTAAATATGCTCGTATTAAGCCACCAGAACCTAATTTTATTCCCCCATAATATCTTACAACAACAAGAAGATGAGAATTCAAATTATTTTCTAAAAGTATTTTCAATATTGGCATTCCAGCTGTACCAGCTGGTTCACCAGCATCATTTTTCTTTTGTAAACCATCAAAGATATAAGCAAAGGTAACGTGCCTTGCTTTTTTATGTTCTTTTTTTAAATTAGTAACTATTAAATCGATTTCTTCTAAATTATCTAAATAGTAATAATAAGCAATAAATTTTGACTTTTTAATCATAACTGTATTTGTATTTATTAGTTTCATTCAATCACTTCTTTAACTTAGTTTAACATAATATAATAAAATTGCTAATTGAATTATTTAATTATTAATGTTAAATTAAGAATAGAATAGGTTGATTATTTATGAAAAAGAAAAATGGATTTACTTTAATAGAGTTAATAATTACTATAGTTTTAATCTTAGTTGTAATACTAATGTTTTCTAATAGTATGGAAGGGATTAATGTTGCTCAAACTAGCAAGTCATATGAGCGAATGGTAAATAAAATAAATGTAGCTTCTTCCTCTTTAGTATCATCAAAAATTGATTATAGTAATGAATTACAGTTTGGTAGAGGTTTTGTTAAAATAAGAGTTGGCGAATTAATTGAAAGTGGATATTTAGATAAAAACTTAGTTGACCCTCGAAATGATGAACCGATTGATCGAGAACAATTAGCATTAATAACATTAAAATGTGATGGAGAAATGGCCTATAAATTTCCAGTAGAAGAAACTGATAATGATACATTCTTTTTAGAAACAACACCAATTATTACTAATTCAATGCCTGATAATGTTTATCAAAATATCAATTCAATGGGCTTAAGACTTATTTCTGAAAGTGGTCAAACATTTAATTTAACTAGTAAATCAAAATTGAGTAGTCCTGGTGACATTACAGTAGTAAGTAAAACCTATAACACATACACACCTGGTGTTTATAAAATACTGTATAATTACTTGGATAATAATAATATTTGTCGAATTCATTATCGCGAAGTAGTTATGTATTAAATATCATAAATTTATTATGATATAATATTAATTGGTGATTTTATGTTCCAAGAAGAGCTAAAATTGATTCCTAATAAACCTGGTAGTTATCAAATGTTTAATCAAGATAACGAAATTATTTATGTGGGTAAAGCTAAAGACTTGAAAAAACGCGTTTCTTCTTATTTTAATCGACAAGCAAAAGATAAAACTAAAGTTTTAGTTTCAGAAATAGTGCGTTTCGAATATATAGTTACTTCTACTGAGTTAGAAGCTTTTATTTTGGAAATAAATTTAATAAAAAAATATAAACCTAAATACAATGTTTTACTTACAGATGATAAATCTTACCCCTATATCGAATATAAAAGACATCCATTTCCAAGCTTAAAAGTAGTTAGATATTTAAAAGTTAAAAAATCTAAAAATTCTAAGCTGTTTGGACCTTTTCCTAATAGTTATGCCGCAAGAAGAGTGGTAAATTTAATTAATCGAATTTATCCCTTAAAAAAATGTGTGGGGATGCCTAAACAAGTATGTTTATATTATCATATAGATGAATGTTTAGGATATTGTGCACGTGATATTTCACCAGTCAAGATTGATGAAATGGAACAAGATATAATTAGATTTTTAAGTGGTAATGATAATGTAATTAGAGATAAAATAATTGAAAGAATTAATTATCATTCTTTAAAAATGAATTATGAAATTGCTAAGGAGCTAACTGATGAATTAAGTTATATAAAAATTGTTTTAGATAAACAAAAAGTTGAATTAAAAGACTTAGAAAATAGAGATATAATAAACTATTATGAGCAAGATGGTTATGTATCTTTAGTAATATTTTTTATTAGACACGGTAAGTTATTAGAAGCACATAAAACAATTTTTAATCATCACGATAATATTTATGACTCGATTGAAGGATATTTAGCTCTATTTTATGAAAATCATGAAATACCTAAAGAAATAATTATCAGTGAAGAGTTAAATCAGCAATTACTTGAATCATTTATTGAAGCTAAATTTATTATCCCAAAGAAGGGTGAAAAGAAAAAACTTTTACTTTTAGCCCAAGAAAATGCCAAGATTCACTTAGAATCACAACTAGAAAAAACTATGCAAGAAGAACTTAGAACTAGTGGTTCAAATGAAGATTTAAGAAAATTGCTAGGATTAAAAAAATTAAAAAGAATTGAATCCTTTGATAATTCTAATCTATTTGGTAATTTTTCAGTAAGTGGAATGATTGTTTTTATTAATGGCAAACCAGCTAAGAAGCAATATCGTAAATTTAAAATATCGATTGATTCTAATGATGATTATCAAATGATGAAGGAAGTAATCTATCGAAGATATTATCGGGTATTAATGGAGAAAAGTGAACTTCCTGATTTAATAATCGTTGATGGCGGAACGAATCAAATTAATGCAACTTTAAGTGTTTTAGATGAATTAGGGCTTAATATTCCTTTAGTAGGTTTAAAAAAGAATGCAAAGCATCAAACTGAGGCCTTGCTTGATGGTTTTACAAAAAAAGAATATCCTTTAGATAAAACTTCAAACTTATTTCATTACTTAACTAGAATTCAGGATGAAACTCATCGTTATACAATTAACTATCATCGACAAATAAGAAGTAAAAGTGATTTGTCTAGTATCTTAGACCAAGTACCAGGTTTAGGAAAACAAAGAAAAAAACTTATCTTAAAAAATTATCCAAATTTAAAAGAATTAAAAACTGTAGATTTAGCTGTACTTTCGAAACTAATTCCTGCGAATGTTGCGATTAAATTAAAAGAATTAGCAAATGAATTGCTTTGATAATTCTTTTTTTTATTGCCTAATCATAGTATAATTAAAATGGTGAGATGAATGAGACTATTTAAAATCAAAAAAAATAACTCGATTAAAGTTTCAAGTAGCACCGTATCATTACTGGATCCGGATTTTTGTTATGTACCAGTTATAAAAGATTCTGAAATTCAAGTTGAAGTTGGGAATAAAGTATTAAAAGATCAAGCTCTATTGATCTTAAACAACAACTTAGTTATTACTTCACCAATCAGTGGAATTTTTACTGGATTTAAAGAAGTCAATACCGTTGATGGGATAGTTAATGCTCTTGAAATTGAGAATGATTTTAAAGAAAAAAGTATCAATAAAAAAGGATATCGAAATGATTTAACTTCTTATAAATATAAAGATTTAGAATCAATCTTAAATATGCTTTATATTCCGTACTTAGATGACAAAAAAGAACATATTGAATTAAATAAAAAAATTAAATATTTAGTTATTAATGCAATCGATGATGAACCGTATGTCGCGAATAATAGTGTTTTATTAAATAACAAACTAGAAGATCTATTAGAAACTGTTGATCTTTTAGCTAAGATTATTAAATTAGACAAAGTATTTATTACTGTAAGCAATTATGAAACTGATCTTATAACTAATTTAATAAATTCAATAGGATCATATCCCAGTATAGAACTTAAATTGATTAATAATACTTACCCTTTAATTTTAGAAAGATATTTTAATTATTCCAAAAAAGAGATGCAAATAATGAATGTTTCATCACTTAATGCTCTTGATACTGTAATTAGAAGTGATAGGGTAATTGCTGAAAAAATGATTACAATTACTGGAGACGCAATAAAGGAGCCAAAGATTTTTATTTTAAAACTTGGCTCAAATATTAGAGATATAATTGGCTCAGAAATTAAATTTAAACCAGGTAAGTCAAAAAATAAGATTCAAATAGTTGTAAATGGTTTAATGAAAGGTAGTGAAGTTACTAATCTGGATTTAATAGTAACGCCAGATTTAAGTAGCATTATCTTAAATAAAGAAGAATTATTTGAAGAAGAAAATTGTCTTAATTGTGGGGCATGTGTTCGTGTTTGTCCAGTAAAAAACAATCCCCATTATATTAAGAATCATCCAAATTCTAAAACAGCAAAAAAACAAATAGATGATTGCCTTAACTGCAATGCTTGTACTTATATTTGTCCAGCAAATATAAACTTTAAAGAAATACTTAAAAAGGGGGATAATAATGAAAACTAAAAAGATATTTTTACATAGTGAAAACTCAATTTTAAGATTAAATCTTCAATATTTAATCCTTTTAGTGCCTTTAGTTTTATTTGGCTTTTACAAAAACGGGATAATTGTTTATCAAAAAGGTTATACAACCATCCTTGGAATGTTTAAACCATTAATTATTCCAATATCAAGTTTATTAATTGGTTTACTAATTTTTTATTTATTAAATACCAAAAGAAAAATAACTGTTTTTGAATCATTTAAAATTAGTACATTTCCAATTCAAACTTTAATATTGGGTATGGTTTTACCAATTAAAGTAAATATACATGTTTTTTTAATTACCCTTCCAATATTGTCTTTTTTTTATTTAAAGTTTTTTTATAATAAAAAACTTTCATTTAATTTTATTGCTTTGAGTTTAATTGTTATTGTATTAAGTTCTTACTTATTGAGTGATTATAAAACTATTGCGCAGTTGTATATAAATAATTATGAAAATTCAGTCATTTTAAATCCCAGTATATATAGGCTATTAATTGGTTTTAATCATTCTGGACTAGCGATTACTAATCATATAATTAGTAGTATGATTTTCATTTATTTAATCCCAAAAGTAACATTTAAAAGAGAAATATCCCTTTACTTATTATCTATTTTTTTATTAATTGGTAGTATTAATTTGGTTATTGGTAGTAGTTTTAGTGAGCAATTAAGATTTATTTTTAATTCTTCTTTATTATTTAGCATATTTTTTATTGCTAATGAGCTAACTTCAACTCCAGCAACGAAGTTAGCAATGTTCTTTTATTCATTATTAGTAATGATATTTTACTGGTTATTTAGCATTATTACTAAAGATTTAGCAATATTCCTATCAATCTTTATTGTAAGTATTTCTTCATATTGGTTAGATATTATCTTCAAAAAAACAAAATTTGCTAAGAAATAATCACTTTTTTGCAATTTTTATTAAAATAATAAAGGAAATTAGCCTTATTGATTGTATATATATAATTGAGAGGGGAACTAATGGCTTTAATAGATAACGAAATAATCAATCAAATTAGAAACAGTATTAATATTGTTGATGTCATTAATGAATATGTACCATTAACGGCTAAAGGTCGTAATTTTTTTGGTGTTTGTCCATTTCATAATGATCATTCCCCAAGTATGAGTGTTAGTCCTGATAAGCAAATCTATACTTGCTTTTCTTGTGGAGCAACTGGTAATGTTTTTACTTTTTTACAGGATTTTGAACATATACCTTTTTTAGAAGCGGTTAAAAGATTATCGTTAAAAACTGGTATTAGTTTAGGAGTTAATATTTCTTCGCCAAAAGAGCCGAAAAAAACCAAAGAAAATGAAATATATAACCTAACTCAAAAATTTTATCAAAATAATTTGAAAACTAAAGAAGGATTAAAAGCGCGGGAATATTTACATAAAAGAAACTTTAATGATGATATTATTGAGAAATTTGCTATTGGTCTATCATTAAATGTTCCAGATAATTTATTAAAGTTATTAGAAAACAAAGGTTATGATAAGCAGTTATTAGATGAAATTGGTCTAATAAATAATAATCAAGATTATTTTAGAAATCGAATAATGTTTCCTATAAAAGATTATATGGGACAAATAGTTGGCTACAGTGGCCGAGTATATAATAATGAAGATTCTGCTAAATATGTTAATTCAAGAGCTAGTTCTTACTTTAAAAAAGGCGAAATCTTATATAATTATCACTTAGCTAAAGACCGAGTTAGAATTAATAATGCTGTTATTGTAGTTGAAGGATTTATGGATGTAATTAGACTTTCAACAATTGGAGTTGATAATGCAGTTGCTCTGATGGGTACTGCTTTAACTAAAGAACAAATTACATTGTTAAAGAAACTTAGATGTCCAGTTATTCTCTGTTTAGATAATGACGAAGCAGGTCTTAATGCAACATTCGCAGCAGGTGATCAATTATTTAAAGAAAATATTGAAACTTTGGTTATCCGCCTCGAAGATTATAACGATCCCGATGACTATATAGTTAATAAAGGTAAAGAAGCTTTTGAATTGAATTTAAACTCAGCTCAAAGCTACTTAGATTATAAAATAAAATATTTGAAAACTAATTTTGGAAGTAACGATTCTAAACAAATCGCAGATAATATAAACGATTTAATTAATCTTATTAATCCAATAACTGATTCAATATATAAAAATATCTTAATTGAGAAAATAGTAAAAGAATTTAATTTAGATCAAGATTTGTTAAAAGCAAAGTTAAATACTCAAGAAGCTAAAATAATAATTCCAAAGGAAATTAACAAACGGAAGAAAACACGAATTAATAAAGCCTGTGAAGCAATTTTATATATAATGTTATCAAATCCTAAATACATTAAAATATTTGATAAGAACATGGGTTACTTTCCAATTTCAATTTATAATAGCTTATTAAATGAAATTAGAACATTCTATAGTGATCATAGTACAATTAATTTTGCTGATTTCTTAACCTATATAAACGAAGATGAAAAACTATCTGAGCTAGTTAAAGAAATAATTGCTCAATCAGATGAAATAGTTAATGAAGAAGAGTTTGATAATTATTTATCGATAACTAAAAAAGCAGTGTTTAATAAAAGAATTGATAAGTTAAAAGAAGATATAGAAAAAACTGATGACTTAGCTAAAAAAATAGCTATTACAAATAAAATAGCAGAATTAAAGAAAGAAGTGTAAAAGTGAAAGAAATTAAAACATTTGAAGAAAGAAAAAAAGATTTATTAAAACTAGGTAAAAAGAACGGTGTTATAACTTTTGAAGAACTAGCAGAAGCATTAAAAGGCTTGGAAGTCGATAATGATTCATTAGATGATTTATATAATGCCTTCATTGATAATGATATTGAGGTTGTTTCATCAAATGAAGATGGGGACGATGATGCAGGTAAAGAAAAGTCTAAAAAAGATGATGTTGTTATTGATGAGGCAACAATAAGTAAAGATATGACAATTAATGATCCAGTAAGAATGTATTTAAAAGAAATTGGACGTATTAGTCTTCTATCTGGTGAAGAG
>CAZSDG010000004.1:0-7198 GCA_964605575.1 uncultured Muribaculaceae bacterium
AAGCAGTCAACATTGTTGTTATTGACTCAGTCGCAGCTTTAGTCCCGCAAGCAGAAATTGAAGGAGAAATGGGAGATTCACATGTCGGTTTACAAGCTAGATTAATGAGTCAAGCCTTAAGAAAATTATCTGGAACGATTAGTAAAACTAAAACAACAGCAATTTTCATCAATCAACTAAGAGAAAAAGTTGGAATTATGTTTGGTAATCCCGAAACTACGCCAGGTGGAAGAGCTTTAAAATTTTATTCAACAATCCGTTTAGATATACGTAGGGCTGAACAAATTAAAGATGGTGATAATGTTGTTGGTAATAAAACAAATGTTAAAGTTGTCAAAAACAAAGTTGCGCCACCATTTAAAACAGCCTCTGTCGATATTATGTATGGAGTTGGAGTATCCAGAGAAGGTGAAATTGTTGATTTAGCTTCAGAAGCTAAAATAATCGATAAATCAGGTGCTTGGTACTCATACAACGGTGAAAAAATTGGTCAAGGTAAAGAAAACGTTAAGCAGTATTTAAAAGATAATCCAAAATTAAAAGAAGAATTAGAAAAAAAGATCCGCGAACATTATAGTATTACCAGTCCGAAAGAAATCAAGAAAAAAGATTAAGAACTAATTATTTAGTTCTTTTTTTTGATGTGATGAAAAGTAAAAGGATTATTTCCTTGCTTTTATTTTGAATAAATTCTATAATTAAATTGTAGGACATTTATTTAAATAATATAAATTTCTATAAAATATAAAAATTGGAGGAAAAATAATGGAATTTAATCTATTAACCATTATTGCTCTAGTTTTTGGAGTTCTTTTAGGAGTAGGAGTTTTATTTTTTATCTTAAAGTTAAATAATAAAAGTTCGGAAAATAAAGCAGATAAAATAATTAGTGAAGCAAAAAAAGAAGCAGAGAAAGTGAAAAGAGATAGTATTCTTGAACTTAAAGAAGAATCTTATAAGTTGAAACAAGAAACTGATCGTGAAATTAAAGAAAGAAAACAAGAAGTAAAAGAGAGTGAAGACCGTTTATTACAAAGAGAAGGATCTTTAGATAAACGTGAAGAACTATTACATAATCGTGATAAAACTTTAAATGAAAAAGAAGAGTCAATTAATGCTTTACAAAAAGAAATCCAAGATAAAGATGCAAAAATGGATGAATTATTAAAAGAAGAAATGACAATTTTAGAAAATATTGCTAAGTTTTCTAAAGATAAGGCTCGAGACTTAATTATGGAACGAGTCGAAGATGAAATGGCTAAGGAAATTGCTTCTTATATTAAAGATGAAGAAGCGAAAGCAAAACTTGAGGTTGATAAAAAAGCTAGACACATGCTAGTGGATAGTATGCAAAGATATTCTAATGATGTTACAAGTGAACAAACCGTTAGTGTTATAACTTTACCAAATGATGAAATGAAAGGTCGTTTAATTGGCCGTGAAGGAAGAAATATAAGGACTATTGAAGCTGTAACTGGTGTTGATTTAATTATTGATGACACTCCAGAAGCGATAGTCATTTCATCTTTCGATCCAATGCGAAGAGAAATGGCAAAAATTGCGATTGAATCTTTAATTAAAGATGGTCGAATCCATCCAGCAAGAATTGAAGAGTTATATGATAAAGTTAGTAATGATATGAAAACTAAAATTATGGAAATTGGTAATAATGCAATTACTGAACTTAATTTAAGTAAAATAGATCCAGAGTTAGTTAAATTGATTGGTAAATTAAATTTTAGATATAGTTATGGCCAAAATGCTTTACATCATTCAAAAGAAGTAGCATACCTTTCAGGATTAATTGCTGGTCAATTAGGTGAAAATGTTTCTTTAGCAAGAAGAGCAGGATTGCTCCATGATATTGGTAAATCAATCGATTTTGAAATTGAAGGTAGCCATGTTGATATTGGTGCAGATATTGCTAAGAGATACCATGAAGACCAAGTTGTTGTTGATTCAATAATGTCACATCACCATGATAATGAAGCTAAGTTCTTAATTTCAGAAATAGTTGAGATTGCTGATACCTTATCAGCAGCAAGACCTGGTGCAAGAAATGACTCAATGGAAAATTATATTAAACGTCTAGAAAAACTAGAAGAAATAGGTAATTCATTTCCTGGTGTTGAAAAAACATTCGCTATGCAAGCAGGACGTGAAGTTAGAGTTATGGTTAAACCTGAATCAGTTGATGATGTTACATCATTTAAAATTGCGCGTGACATGAAAGAAAAAATCGAAAATGAAATGCAATATCCAGGAACTATTAAAATAACTGTAATTAGAGAAACAAGAGCGCAAGAAGAAGCTAAATAAAACTGTATTTATTACAGTTTTTTTAAAGGAGAAGAAAATGAACTGTGATTTACATATTCATAGTAATCTGTCTGACGGTTGAAAATCCATAGCAGAATTAATTGAGATTGCTAAAGATTCAGGGTTAAAAATTATTTCGATTACTGATCATAACAGTTTTGAAGCTTATAAAAGAATTATTGAAGATTCTGAGTTAAAGATAATTAAAGGTGTGGAAATATCTGCTTGTCACAAAGATATTTATTATCATTTTGTAATGTATAATTTTAATATAGATAATAAATACTTATTAGAATATGAACAAAGAGTTCGCCAACATGATATTGCCAACTTTATTAAAATGATTGAACAACTAAAGACAAAGTATGGTTTATTTATTTCTCAAAAAAATATTGATAAATTCCTCCAAAATAATATCTATTTTGATCGAGTTCGATTGAATAATTTATTTGTTGAAGCAAATATAATTGATAATCCAAGTGAAGCTTTTTATAAATATACAAAAAATATCAGGGATAAGTGGGCCCATCAAATTTCTTTAGAAGAATTATTTGAATTAGAAAAAAATCCTAACTCAATTATATCTTTAGCTCATCCCACAAAATATTTTGAGTCGATGGCTGAAGTTGAAAAAGCTATCCTTTATTTAAAGGATAGCTATCATTTAAGAGCTATAGAGGCAATTAATTCTAGAGCAAGTATTGAGGAACTAGAACAATTAGTAGCAATCGCCAAAAAACATAATTTATTAATTAGCGGTGGTAGTGACTATTATGCTAAAATTGGTGCTGAAGAGCAAAAGAAAATTGGATATGCCAATGGTGAAATTTATTTAGAAGATGTAACCATTTTAAAAAGATTTGATATATAAAAAACAATTAGATGGAAAATATTATTTTTATAAAGGTGAATTAGTTAAATAAAAAGATAGAGTGAATGTAATAAATTCACTCTATCTTTTTTATTCATTAATTTCCATAATAACTGGCATGATGATTGGTCTTCTTCCTGTTAATTCATTAATATATGGGTTAAGTTCTAAAATTATTTGGTTTTTAAGGTCGACTAAGTTGTAGTTATTACTTTGAAAATACTTGGTAATAGTTGCTTCAATTTTTGCCTCGATCTTTTGAATTAAGTCTAAGTTTTCATTAACAAGAATGAAACCTCTAGTAGCAACATTAGGTTTTATTAGTAACTTTTTATTTTTAGCATCTAAATTAATAATTGCAATTAATATTCCATCTTTACTCATTAGTTTACGATCTTTAATTACAATTGAACCAACATCACCAATTCTTGAACCATCAACATAAACATCACCGGACGGGACCGTATGACTTTTTGATACTTTGTCATTAGCAATAGATAATACTTCGCCATTTTCTAAAATAAAGATATTTTCTTTTTTTACTTCACAGTCAATAGCTAAGTCACCATGAGCTTTTAGCATTCTATATTCGCCGTGCATTGGCATAAAGTACTCTGGTTTAAATAATCTTAATAATAATTTTAATTCTTCAGCTTTGCCATGGCCAGAGGTGTGAATGTCAGATAATTCTGAATTAGTGAACACTTTAACGCCTTTTAAGTATAATTTATTAATAATTCGATTGATACTACTAGTGTTACCTGGAATTGGACTAGAGGAGAAGATAACAATATCATCGGGAAGTAGTTGAATTTGTTTATGAGTTCCATTAGCAATTCTTGATAGAGCAGCTAATGGTTCGCCTTGAGAGCCAGTACAAAGTATACATAATTCATTTTGTTTTAAATTTTTTGCCTCATTTGCATTAATAATTGTTGTTTTATCAGTTAATAAACCACTTTCAAAAGCAATATCAATAGTCATTTCCATACTACGACCAAAGACTAACACTTTACGATTATTCTTTTTACAAGTTTCAATGATGTGTTTAACTCTAAATAAGTTAGAAGCAAATGTAGCGATGATAATTCTACCTAAATGTTTAGCAAAAATATCTGATAAGGCCTCATCAACAACACTTTCACTTTTAGAATAACCAGAGACTAGGGCATTAGTGCTATCACTAAGAAGTAATTTAACACCTTGTTTACCAATTTCTGCCATTTTATGGATATCGGCCATCGGTCCAATTGGTGTTAAGTCAAACTTAAAATCACCAGTTGTAACAATTATTCCATTTGGTGTATAAAACACTAAGCAAAAGCTATCAGGAATTGAGTGTGTGGTGTTAATAAATTCAACTTTAAAATATTTAGTTTTAATAACAGTTTCTTTATCATAAACTTCAATTTTATCGTATTTAATATTTCGATCTTCTAATTTATGACGAATAATAGCCGCGGCAATATTCGGAGCATAAATAATTGGAATATCAATAGCTTGTAATAAGAAAGATATTCCACCAATGTGGTCTTCATGACCATGAGTAATTATTAAGGCTTTAATTTTATGTTTATTTTGTGTTAAATAAGTAACATCTTGAATAACATAATCTATTCCTAATAGGTCACTTTCTGGGAACATTACTCCAGCATCGATAATAATAATTTCATTATCATGCTCAATAATGTACATGTTTTTACCAACTTCGCCTAGACCACCTAAAGCAAAAACGTTGGTCGTTTTTTCATTTTTCATATAATTTCCTTTCAAACAATAAAGTTATTTGACTAAAAACAGTATACAATTAATTTGTTTAAATGTCTAGGTCTAAATGATAATTGATGCTATAATATTAATGGTGATATTAATGAAAAAAAATGGATTTACCTTAGTAGAGTTAATTGCTGTAATCTTAATTCTTGGTTTGATTATAGTCTTAGTCGCGACAAATTTTTTCTCTAGTGGTGATGGTGCGAAAAAAAAATTGGATGAACTTATGCAAAATCAGATAAAAGATGCACTTAAAATATATTCAATCGATATGAAGCTAAAAGATTGCCATAATTGTCAAAGTACCAATTTGAATGTTAATTGTGTTACTCAAAATGTAAATAAAAATCAAGAAAAAAACGATTGCCAAGCTTTTGGAATCGAAGTTTCTTTGGGAATGTTAAAAATGGGTAATTATTTTGAAGATTTGGCTAAACATTGTGTCAAATATGATAATAATAAAAAATTAATTGAAGATACAGATATAGTTTTTAAGGTTTATAGGTATGCTGGTGAGTATTATTATGATCTTAATGGTATTACTTGTAGAAAATAGGTGATTTAATGGGGTTATTTGCTATTTTTAAAAAGAAAATTAAAACTAAAGACGAAAAAGATGTAATTAAATATGATGAGGGTTTAGAAAAAACCAGAAAAGAATTTGTTTCTAAGCTAAGTGTTTTGGGTATAAAATATAATCGTGTTAATGAGGAATATTTTGAAGAATTAGAGCAAATATTAATTATGGCTGATATTGGTGTAAAAACAGTAATGACGTTTTTGGATGCTTTAAGAAAAAGAGTTAAAGCAGAAAATATTGTTGATGCTAAGTATTTAAATGAAGTAATTGTTGATGAATTATTATTAATATATGTTGATAATTCTTTCTTAAGTGATAAGATAACGTTTAATGAAAATGGACCAACTGTCATATTATTTATTGGTGTAAATGGAGTAGGTAAAACAACAACTATTGGGAAAATGGCTTATAAATATCACAATGAAGGTAAAAAAGTTATGCTTATTGCTGGAGATACATTTCGAGCTGGAGCAGTTCCCCAACTTGAAGAGTGGGCTAAAAGAACTGATTCATTATTCTTTGGTAAAGAAAACACAGATCCAGCTGGAGTTGTTTTTGATGGCTTAGTTAAAGCTAAAGAAGAAAATGTTGACTTGGTGTTAATTGATACAGCAGGAAGATTACAAAATAAAGTTAATTTAATGGCAGAACTTGAAAAAATAAATAAAGTAATTAATCGTCATATAGAAGGAGCTCCTCAAGAAACATTATTAATAATTGATGCGACCACAGGTCAAAATGGGATAATGCAAGCAAAAGGTTTTCAAGAAATCACGGATATTACTGGAATTGTTTTGACAAAATTAGATGGAACTGCTAAAGGTGGAATTGTATTAGCAATCAAAGAAGAAGTAAATATTCCTGTTAAATTTGTTGGACTTGGTGAGCAAGAAACAGATTTAAAATCATTTGATATTGAAAACTATATATATGGTTTATTTAAGGATTTAATGTAATGGAAGAAGTATTATTATTAAATGAATTGTATGACTATTATGGTAGTTTATTAACAGATAAACAAAAAAAATACTTTGAAAAATATTATTTTGAAAATTTAACCATGCAAGAAATAGCCGAGTTGGAAGGCGTTAGTAAAAATGCTGTTTCTAAACAATTAGATGTAATTGTAAAAAAGTTGTTAGATTATGAAAGAAAATTAAAATTAAAGAGTAAGAAAGATAAAATAAATAATATTATTAATGATTTAGATGATTTAATAAAAGCAGAAATAGAAAAGTATCTTTAGGAGGTAAATATGTTTGAATATATGGGCGATCGAATTAATCAGGCCATTAAAAACATTCGAAATATGGGACGAATAAATGAAGATAACATCAGTGAAGCAATTAGAGAGATTAGAATGGCTCTGTTAGAAGCGGATGTTAACTATGAGGTTGCTAAAGAATTCGTGGCTAATATTAAAGAAAAAGCTTTAGGTGAAGAAGTAGAAGGCAAATTAAAACCTGAAGAATTATTTATAAAAATAGTGAAAGATGAGCTTATTAGTTTATTAGGATCGGATTATGTCCCTTTAGAAGTAACTAAAAAGCCAGCAGTACTAATGTTATGCGGGCTTCAAGGTGGCGGTAAAACAACAACTGCGGGTAAACTAGCGAACTATTTAAGAAAAAAACATGGTCGTAAACCATTATTGG
>CAZSDG010000004.1:7208-26957 GCA_964605575.1 uncultured Muribaculaceae bacterium
GTAGCTTGTGATATATACAGACCAGCAGCAATTGATCAGTTAAAAGAAGTGGGTAAACAGCTTAATATTCCTGTTTATGAGGAAGGAAAAACTAATCCAGTTGAAATTGCTAAAAATTCTTTGCAATATGCTAAAGATAATGATTTAGATTACATAATTATCGATACCGCCGGCCGCTTACATATTGATGATGAATTAATGACTGAGTTAGAAAGTATTTCAGAAATTGTTAAACCAGATGAAACTATCTTAATCGTTGATGCAATGATGGGACAAGATGCGATAAACGTAATTAAAGGATTTAATGACAAATTAAGTTTAACTGGGTGTATTTTAACCAAAATGGATGGAGATACTAAGGGTGGAGTTGCTCTAACTGTTCGTCATCTAACTAATGTCCCAATAAAGTTTGTTGGTGATTCAGAAAAATTAGATGGTTTAAGTGAGTTTTATCCAGAAAGAATGGCTGAAAGAATCTTAGATATGGGCGATATTTTATCAATCGCTGAAAAGGTAGAAAGTGCGATTGATGAGGATTTTGCCAAAAACACTGCTAAAAAAATGCAAAAAGGGAAGTTCGATTTAGAAGACTTTTTAGCTTCAATTAAACAAATAAGAAAACTTGGCCCTTTGGAAAATATTTTAAAAATGTTACCTCAAGCTAGACAAATGGGCTTAAATAATGTAAATATAGATCCAAAACAAATGGCGCATATTGAAGCAATTATTTTATCAATGACTAAAGAAGAAAGAAGAAATCCAGATATATTAAAAGCCCAACGAAAAATTCGGATTGCTAAAGGGTCTGGTAGAAGTGTCGAAGAAGTAAATCGCTTACTAAAGCAATTTGAACAAATGAAAACGATGATGAAGCAAATGAAAAATAATAATGGAAAATTACCATTTTAAGATTATTACAGTTTAGTCATTAATCAATAATAAAGTATAAATCAAATAATTATATGTTATACTTATTTAGAACGTAATTAAGGAGAGAAATAATGACTATTATATTAAAATTAATTTATTATATATTATTTGCAATTACACTGTTTTATGGTCTATATTTATTAGTGATGGGACTATTTGTTTTTAAAAAAAGTAAAAAAACAAATAGTAAACAGAGTAAAAAGCTTAATGAATTTTCAATAATAATTGCTGCTCGTAATGAAGAGAAAGTAATTGGTAGCCTTGTTAGAAGTTTGAAGAAGTTAAACTATCCCAAAGATAAATATGAAATAAATGTTATTGTTAATAACTGTACTGATAAAACAGCAGAGGCAGCAAAAAAAGCTGGGGCAATAGTAACTGAATGTACAGAGAAAGTTAAGTCAAAAGGTGAGGTTTTAAAGTTTATTTTTAATAAATTTAAATCCAGAAAAGATATTGCTGCATATGTTATTTTTGATGCGGACAATGTAGTTCATCCTGACTTTTTATTAGAAATGAATAAATCATTAAATAATGGTTATAAAGTTGCTCAAGGATTTAGAGATACAAAAAACCTTAGTGATAATTGGCTAAGTGGTTGCTATGCACTATTTTATTATTCTCAAAACTTCTTCATTAACCAAGCTAGAAGAAAAATAAATTTATCAGCATCTATCAATGGCACAGGTTTTATGGTTAAGAAAAGTTTAATTGATGAAAAGGGATTCTTAACAACAACTTTAACTGAAGATATAGAATACTCAGGGATATGTGCTCTTGGCCAAGAAAAAATTGATTTTGTCCTAAAAGCAATAACCTATGATGAACAACCGACAAAGTTTAAAGAGGCTTGGAAACAAAGAAAAAGATGGTCTGTTGGTAGTTTACAATGCTTTAATCGTTATGCTAAAGACCTTATAAAGCATTTGTTTAAAGACCGTAATTTAACATGTCTAGATTTATTAATAGTTTATATATCCCCATTAATTCAAGTTTTAACTTTGCTTAATTTTCTGTTATTAATTATTATAAAAATAATTGAAGTAACTCCTAAATCTGTATTAATGGCTATGTTTATTAATCAAGCTTTGTTTTTTTCAATTTCATATATTGTAATGATGATTTTATCAGCAATTTTAGTGAAAATATATAATAAAAAAATTAAAGAGGCATTCATGGGAATTGTTACTTATCCATTTTTCTTCTTTACTTGGATTCCAATTAATATTATTGCTTTATTTAAGAAAAATTTAGCTTGGGAACCAATTAGTCATGATCGTGATATAGATATTTCTAGTGTTATACCATAAAAAAAGACAATTACGATTGTCTTTTTCTTTAATTAACTATTCTAAAATAATACTAGCAAGAACACAGAAGATTGAACCAAAGACGATTACAACCCAACCTGGATGCCATAAATTAAAAACGAACCCAGCACTTAAGAAAATAATTATTGAAGTAAGTAATATAATTGAACAAACTTTATCGATTAATAATTGGTTTTTATAAGGATCGCGATTAATTAATATACTTTTAGTATATTTATTTTTTTGAATTAAATGATAGATATAAATATAAGCAGCGAAAGCAACACAAATAAGTAAATAACCAATTATGATAAAATCACTAACTTTTAATAATTTTAAAATAATAACTAAAACTATTCCTAAACATAACCAGGCAATCGCAGTTTTCAATGCCAAGAAATATTTATTAGTAAATTCTTTTTTTTCATTAGCAGTATAATCAAGCATTTCAACTTCATCTAAGTCTTTTTCCCTTAAGCCAGTAAATAATATTAAGATGATTCCAACAATTAAGAATATAAGTAATAATGAAGTTGAAAGACTCGGATTAGCATGAAAAAAGGCTGCTAAAGCTCCGCCAAAAACAATTGTTGAGACTCCTAAAGCAGTAAAAAAAGCTAAACGATGATATTTAGAATCATAATCTTTTTTTGATAATTTATTTGGTGCATAATCTTTCTTATTTTTAATTTTAGTTTCTACTAAATCAGTTAATTCAACATTAAATAAATCACAAATGTTAATTAATTTGTCTAGCTCTGGATATGTTTCGCCAGCTTCCCATTTAGAAACGGTTTGTCTTGATACCTTAATTTTCTTAGCTAAATCAGCTTGAGAAATATCATTTATTTTTCTTAATGCAATTAAGTTATTATTAAAATTCATTACCTTAACCTCCCTAATATAATTATACACATAATATTATTAAAATGCTAGATTATTATTTATTTGCAATTTTTAATAAACATATATAATAGCAACCAAGGAGTGATTTAATGGATTATTTAGTAGTTCAAGACAGGATTTATTGTGTTGCAAACCAAGATGATTATGATACCGATGATGCTTTCAATTTTAATTCACTTATAATAGAGGCTAACCGAATGAATGACTTAAAGAGAGAAGTTAATAGCAAAAGAAAGGTTCTGTTCCCAAAAACAAAAGCATTTACTATATACAAATGGCAACGTATTGATAACAAAATAAATTTAAAAGTAGATTTATCACCTGTAAAGCCAGTTGTTTATGATGCAGATGATATTTCTCCAGATTATAATTATGCTACATATAATATTTTATTTGATTTAAATGGAAATGTAATTTCACTTTCGCCAATTGAATTTTATATTTTGCCAAATGTAAAATCAGAAAAAGACTGTTCAGAAAGAATCCCTTCTATTGAGGAACATCGTAAAGAACATATTGCTAGAGCGCAAATGCAATGGAATAGTGTTATAAATTATGTTAATGAAGAAGAGACAATGAGGCTGTTTGAACCATTTGAAATCGAGTTATATAGTGATGATATAATAAGCGTGTATGGTATTTTTACCCACGATGAATACGGCTGGCTTGAAGTAAAACAAAGATATTCAATAAATTGTTGTTTAGATGAAAATAATTTATATAAATTTAATATTTTAAAAAAAGATGGTGAATTCGATAATCTTAGCTTTAATCACTTACCAATTAAGCCAGAACAAATTCCCGAAGATTTCTTAAAATATGAAAAAGGGTTAGATACTGTTGGTTCTAAGTATGGTATAGAAGTAGATAATCTGAAAAAACGTTATTATTATTTGGTTAAGAACAAACCTATTTTAGTTAAATATCCCCAATTAAAAAAAATATTGAAGTTTTTTGAATAAAAGATTTAGTTAAATAAATCTTTTTTTGTTATAATAAATATAGGATGTGAATATATGGCTATTACTAAAACAAAATTTACTAATTATACAAGATGTAATCGGTATATCGCTTTAGAGAAAATCAAGGAATCTGTTTTAACAAATGAGATTAATTATGAAGAATATCAAAAAGAAATGGATGAGAGTCGTTTAACAGCAATTATTGAAACGATGATTAATGAGGATGCTGAAGGAAACCAAATTGATTTAACAGAAATAGATGATCAAACTTTAGAAGCAATGATGAAGTATTATAAACAAGTTGAAGTTGAAGCATGTAAATTAGTAGATAAAATATTTCCCGGTGAAACAAAACATGCACTTAATACCAAAAATCAGGAATCATATGATTATAATCATAATGGTTTAAGATATATTTGTTTTTTAGATATAATAAATGAAAATAAAGACAATATTAATATTATTGAAGTAAAAGCTACAACTTCAAGAGGTTTTATTGAGTCGTTAATGGCTGGAGCAAGAGGTGAAACTAAGTATCCAATTTTTACTGAAGTTAACAATGTAATGTGTTTAAAAGATGAAGTAGGCTATGATTTAGAAAACGAGATTCCTCTAGATGACTATACAGAGAAGCGCTTAAAACTATTTGATCGCTATGGAATTGGTAAATATGTTTATGATTTAGCTGTTCAAAGAATGATTATCGAAGGCGAATATGTTGAAACTAATCAAACTCATAAAATAGAAAAAACTAAATACTATTTAGCTGTATTAAATCATGAATATATTTTTAATGGAAAGATGCATAATAATGAACCAGTATATGAAACAGATGATTTTGGTAATGAAATAATTAGAATATTTGATTTAACAAAGATAACCGAAGAATTTCAGCCAATAATTAAAGCAGAACAAGAAAAATTAGAAAGAAATATTTTTAATCCTAATCCTAAAAAAGTTGATTTAGGTGAATATTGTCAATATAAAAAAAGAGGGGAATGTAAGTACTTTAAAACTACTTGTGCTGCTGATGTTCCCGAAAAGAATTCAGTTCTTAACTATGCTGGTCGATTTGTACTTACTGATGAATTGGGTAATAAGTATGAACGATTAGATTTAATTAACTCTGGCTATATTAATCTTTTAGATGTCCCAGAAAGTTGGATTAAAAGTCGTAAACATCAAATTCAAAGAGATGTAGTTAGAAGTCATAAAACATTCATTAATAAAAATAAAATTAAGCTAACGATTGATCAACTTAAATATCCCCTTTATCATTTAGATTTTGAAACCTTTCCTTGTCCATTTCCAAGATTTAAAGGAGAAAAGTGTTATGAACAATCGCCATTTGAATTTAGTTTACATATTGAACACGAACCTGGAGTTTGTGATAAAGATACTGATAACTATGTTTATTTAAACAAGACTCATGAGGATGAAAGAGAAGAAATAGCTAAAAAACTTTGTGAACTAATCGATCCTGATAAGGGCATGATGTTTGCACAAAACGTTAGTTTTGAAATCGGAGTTTTAAAAAAATTGGCCAAGCAATTTTCTGAATATAGTGAGCATCTATTAAAAATAGCTGATAACTCTTTTGATTTAATCAATATTGTGCGAGGCTCCAAGACTTTTTATGAGAAAAATAATTTAGCAGTGGATGATCTTGATGGTTTTAATTATTATCATCAAGATTTAAACGGTTCTTTCTCCATTAAAAAAACCTTACCAGTATTTACTAATTTAAGTTATAAGGATTTAATTGTAAAAAATGGTAATGAAGCCTTTGTTACCTATTTAAACTATCCAAATTATAGTGAAGAAGAATATAATATTAAATATCAAGCATTAGTTGATTATTGTAAACAAGATACGTGGGCGATGGTCGAAATATTAGATGCTTTAAGAAAACTAGTAAAATAAAACTTTTTACTTTAAAGTGGCACGGTTGAGATTACAATAAATAAAAAAATAGTTTAGGCATTTTAGTCTAAACTATTTTTATTATTATCATCATCATTATTATTATTTGTCTAATTCTAATGATTTAAAGTAATAATTATCATTAACTATTTCAAAGGTGTATTTATACGTATTATACAAATGCCACTTTGGTTCTTTATTATTGTCTTTATGAAGGTCTAATGTTTCTATTTTTCCAGTTTTTTCGTAATCTATGTAATAATCAACTGTTCCTGGATATTCATCATTTATATATACGTGTTTAACAAAGGCTTGTTTCTCATAAATATATAAAACATTATCGACTTTTTCTGCTTTAATTATTTTAGAATCAATATAATCTGCACCATCAAATTCACCATCGCAAGGTCCAAATATTTTTATTTCATTAGAATTAATTACTTTTACACCATAATCATAAAAATGATAATCAGCATCAGGATATCCTTGTTCATCATCTGATTCGTTTTTAAAATCATTAACAGTAATTATTTGTGGATTTAATATTAACTCCCTAAGACCGGCGTTAACTTCATTTAAATTTACTTTTTTATAATCTTCATATCCACAAGTAATAACTTTGCTATGATTTACATTACTTAAGGCGGTTCTTATTAATTCATATTTACTTATTTGGCTTATTTCATATTTATTGGTTTTGTAGACATTATCATCTTTTTTAATTATTAAAAAATAATTGTCTTTAGCCTTTTTTACAATTGGTGAACTAACCTCAATGTTTTCAGCACCATTATTTATTACTTCGTCTGGTTTATTTTGTGCATTATTGTTTTCATTATTACTATTATTGTCATTATTTATTACTTCGTCTGGTTTATTTTGTGTATTATTGTTTTCGTTACTACTATTATTGTTTTTATTAATAGTTTCTACTTGCTTATTAATTACTTTATCATAAACAATGTAACCTCCTAACGCTAAGACTAATATTCCTAGAATAATAGAGGTTATTATTAATTTTACTTCAATTTTATTTTTTTCCATTTTCTCAAATCCCTTTCATTATCATTATGATAACATAATAATAAGTATATAAAAAAATGGTCCATAAAATACTCGAAACACAAGTTTTAAGTAAATAAAGTGTAAAATTTACCTTGTATGTTACATTATGGATATAAAAATCAAATTGGAGAACAGTATAATGTTTTCTTTCTATCTATTGTTAAAAGCATAAATTTAGTTGACTTAAAATATAAATTAGTTAATTTAATCAAAAAGACAAGTAAATGCTAACCAGAAAAAGATATTATAATATCATCTATTAATTAATTACTTTATTAAATCTTTTTTTAATGATATATTATTTGTATAATAAGATATTATTAAAAAATATTGATTATTCAAAGTGTTCAAGGTATTAATCTAACCGAATTAGCTAACCAATTATTAATTAATTTCTGTACTTAGGTAATAGTTGAAATATGAATGCATTAATAAAGGAGGAAAACATGAAAAAAATAGCAAGTATATTTAAAGACAAAAAAAATATCTATGTTTTAATTGGGGTAATATTAATAGTATTTTTATTAATAATAATTCTTAATTGTTTTGGAAAAGATAAAGAAAGTTCAACATCTCTAACAGAAATTGATAAGTATGTTCATGGTTTTAATCGATATTACAAGATTGATAAACAAATAAGTGATAATTATTTACTTAATCCTCTCGATCTTAAAAGTAGTTTTTCAGATAAATGTGAAAAAGGAGATCAACTATTAATAGAACATGGAAAATTAAAGTATATCCCTAAAACCGATGTAATGGATGAGTATGAGTGTAAAAAAACTTATCAATCACTAGTTGATTCTTACAATAATCTAAATGAAAATATAGTTTCAATTGCTTTTAATCGCTATACGGAAGTATATGAGTATTTCTCAGTCGCGACAGCAAGGGCTATTTATTCTGGCGATGATGATTACAATTCTAATGAATTAAATAAATTACTTGCTTTAGCTGATTCAGATAAACGAGAAATAGAAAGTATTTACCCTGTTGAAGAAACTCTGGGTGATTGCGATGTATCATATAATCTTGCCATTAATTACAAAAATAGCCAAGATAGAGATGTAATATATACTGAAGATGGTCTAACAAAAATCAAACCATTAAAGGATTATTATAAAAAAGAATCAATTGTCTATAGATCGGATAATTGTGGAGATTATTTTTCAAGTACTAAATTTCCGTCGATAGGCGTAAATATTGACAAAGAATTATTAATAAGTAGAGAAAATGATAATATATTTAAAAATCCAACAACTAATAAACCATTAATAGTTAATGAAGTATTTGATTTTCAAAAAGCATGGCTATTAGTTACTAATGACAACCAACTGTATTTATTTGCTGGGGAAAGTTATCATAATTTAGGAACTATCAAAAATATTGATAAAAAAATTGGTAGTGATGGTTATACTTTATTAGAATTGTCAATTGAGTTGAAAAATGGTCAAAAATATAATTATAAAGGATAGTTTGTAAACTAACTGTATAAATCGCTTTGTTTTGACACTTACTTACAATGAATAATGGTAGAATTAAATTGTAGGAGAGTGGTAATATGTTATTTCCATCAATTGATAAAATCTTAAATTTGGTTGATTCAAAATATCAATTAGTTAATTTAGTCGCGATGCGTAGTAAACAAATGATAGCTAATGATCATTATCAATTAAGAGAAAAAGAATATAAAAGTAAAAAAGAACTTGGTAAAGCTTTAGAAGAAGTAGAAAAAGGTCTAATAAAGGCCGGTAATTAATAAATCACTTTATTAAGTGATTTTTTTATGATATATTTTTTATAGAGGAGGAAGAAAAATGGAAAAAATTATCGGTGTGTTGGTTATATTAGTAATATTAATCATCCCAGCAATTAAGCAAATTGATCAATATGAAAGAGGTATTAAGTTTACTTTAGGGAAATTTAGTAAAATAATGGAACCAGGTTGGAATTTAGTAATACCAATATTTCAATCGTATAAAAAGGTCGATATAAGAACTAAAGTAGTCGATGTTCCAGATCAAGAAGCAATAACTAAAGATAATGTTTCTGTTAGAATTAATGCTGTTGTTTATTATAAATTATTTGATGCAGCAAGAGCAGTTTTAGAAGTAGAAAATTATTTTTATGCAGTTAGTCAATTAGCTCAAACTACAATGCGTAACATTGTTGGTACAGTTACATTAGATGAGTTATTAAGCGAAAGAGAAAAAATATCTGCAGATATTCAATTAATTGTCGATAAAGCAACAGATGATTGGGGAGTAAAAGTTGAAGATGTTGAACTTAAAGATATATCACTTCCTGAAGAAATGAAAAGAGTTATTGCGCGTGTTGCCGAAGCCGAAAGAGAAAAGATGGCAGTTATTAAAAAATCTGAAGGTGAAGCACAAGCTGCTGAAAATTTATCAAAAGCAGCCCACATTTTATCTGAGGCCCCAGGAGCGCTTCATTTAAGAACTTTAGAGACTATTAACGACGTTAGCGCTGATCAATCAAACACAATCTTCTTTGCAATGCCAATTGAGGTTTTAGAAGCATTTAAAGGCTTAAGCAATATTGGTAAAGATAAGAATTAGTAACAAAAAATTAGTCGTAAACTTGTATTGAAACATTATCCAGAATTAGACTATATTTTTGCTAATATGGATAATGATGAATTTTATTTGAGAAACTATCATTTGCTATTAATTTTAAAAAGAAATAAAAGTGAATTACATAATTATCATAATGAATTGGTTGCCATTTTTGAAAAAATAAAAGATTATCGCGATAAATTAGCTCATGAAGTTGATATTAATGTTTATGGGAAAATTGATCATGGTTTAACTATTAAAGCAATAAAAAAGACTGTTAATAGTATAAAAGTCTTATACAATAAAGAATATAAAGAAGAATATGAAAACATTTATGATTCATTGAACAATTTATTAATTAATAAACTATGGAAGTAAATTTAAACATAATAAAAACGTCATATTACAGACGTTTTTATATTGGCTTGGGTATTTTATATGCTATTGTGAACTATTTACTATTTGTAAATAATTCGCTTGATTTCTTTATGGTGGAGAATAAGGGACTTGAACCCTTGGCCTCCTGCTTGCAAGGCAGGCGCTCTAGCCAACTGAGCTAATTCCCCAAGTCATTAACAATTCTAGCATATCCAAATAGCATTTTCAAGTAAATTATGTAGATTTGTTAATAATTTAATTATTTTAGTGTTTTAGTATAACCTTTTTCTTCTAATTTGGTTTTAGTTATCGAAAATATTTCTGTATGAATGTCTTCTTGTTTACCAACTCCATTGATTATAAAGTAATGATTTTTATCCTTGGCAAGTTCTTTAAAAGAATTTCTAATTGTTCTAAAATTATCTAATTTAATTGAATCCTGTTCAATTCGATCAATATCTGAGTTTTGTGATCTTTTAATAAACTCTTCTTCATCAATATCAATAATAAAAGTTAAATCAGGAGTTAATCCTCTTAAAGCTTTATCGTTGATTTCTCTAACAAAGTCAACACCAAGATTTCTCATCACTCCTTGATAAGTTAAGCTAGAATCTAAGAATCGATCACAAATTATTAATTTATTTTGATTCATCAATTCTAATAATAATTCAGTGTGAGAAGATCTGGCAGTAGCAAATAAATAAGCTTCAGTTAAACCATCAAATTTACTATTTGAATGGAGAAGCAATTCTCTTATTTTTTCTGCTAACTCAGTACCGCCTGGTTCCCGAGTTTTTATTGCATCAAATCCCTCTTGTAATAATTTTTGATAGAGCAACTCAGTTTGAATACTTTTACCAGCTCGATCAGTTGCTTCAAATGTAATAAAAAATCCTCTTTTATTCATGTATATCTCCCTTTCTAATTAGACTATAACTAGGCTCTTTGAATCTTATATAATTACCATTGTATTCAGTTAAAGCTTCTTGAAATAATTTTTCAATCATTTCTGCAAAATCACTATTATAGTTTTCTTTAGTTTCTTTTAAGATGCTTTTTAGTCCTTCAACTAAAACAGGGTAGAATGAAAAGTTTATTATTGCACTTTTAATTAATAGTTTATTCATTGTTACCTCGTGTAAATCACATTTTTTTAAACTTTCATATAATTTATCAATAGAATAATCAATAAGCCAAGCTAAATATTCAATTTTAAACTGATGTATATGATTATTATATCCTGAATTATCTTGAATATTTAAATAAAAATTAAGACGATCAATAATAATATTTTCTGGTGTTTTGTAATTGTTCTCTCTAAGCTCATAATGAATTTCTGGATAGGTAAACGCTATATGATATTTAGTTTTAAGTAATGTTACTTTCAAGCTATTATCGTGACTATTTTTAGTAAATTGTTCGATTTGTTTTATTAATGTCATTAATAAATCTTTAATTATTATTGTTTCTGCATTTAATAAATCTTGAAACAATTGGGCTTTTAGGGGACTGTCTGCTTCAGAAACAAGCATTACATTAACAGGTAAAATACTTGAATAACGAAAAAAGTTTTTTTTCATTCCTGATTCAACATGTTTTAATAAAAGCATTGTTGCATTACGAAAAGTATCTTTATATGTAACCTCACCTGGGAAGATAAGGTTTTCGTTATTATTGTATAAATTGCTTAAAGTGAGATATGTTAAGCCTAATTCAATGTCATTTAAATCCTGATCCTTGATAGTTTCTTCTAATGATTCAACAGCCAAATCTAAGTAATCTAAGTTTTTCATAAATTCAGGAGAGTTTTCCTGGCCTTTTGCTTCTTGATAGAGTAATTGTACGTGAATATTTTTTACTCTATGACTAGCAATTAATATATTATCAATTTTATTATTATTTTCTGCCGCCATTAATTGCCTCCTAAGTCTTAATGAATATCTTATCACAAGCAAATAAAAAAACAAGAATTAATCTTGTTTTAGTTGTTATAAGATGATTTCCATAAACCGTGAAGATTACAGTATTCATATACTTCAAATGAAGTTGTTCCTTCAGGAAGATTAAATGTTGCCTTTGGTTCTTCGCCTGGTTTTAAATTAACTCTTTGAACCTTGTTATTTACTACTAAGAATATTTTAGTAATATAATGTGCCTCTTCCATTGGATGTAAAACACTACCAACAGTAACAGTAACAGTATTACCATCAACTTCAATAACTGGAACGTGTTTTTCTAATCCTGCATCTTCAGATTTAGCTGTCATTAATTCCATTGGTTGGCCACAGCAAACTAATTGACCACCGCCATTTTCAAGCAAATCAACAACATTACCACAAACTGAACAAATATATATTTTCATTTTTCTTTCCTCCTAATATAATTTTACATTAAATATGTTTTAAAATCAATTTTATTTAAAGGAAAATAAGCTAGCTTGGTTAACAAGTAAGTGAAGGGAGGAAATAGTGCAGAAATGGATTGTTAAACAACAAGATATTCAAGATTGTGGGGCATGTTGCTTATTGTCAATTATTAAATATTATGGTGGATTTGTTCCTTTAGAAACTTTAAGAGAAAATACTTATACAGATAAGACTGGAACAAGTGCCTATAATTTAATTGAAACTTTCAAAAGATATGGTTTTGAGGCTGCTGGTTTAAAAGCCCAAGTCACTGACTTAAGGGTAGTCAACTTACCAGCAATCGCTCACGTATTAATTGATGGAAAATTACCACACTTTGTCGTTGTATATAAAATTAATAAGAAAAATATTACAATGATGGATCCAGGCAAAGGGGTAATAAAAATGCGTTTAACAGATTTTAATAAAATATTTTTAGGAACAATAATAATAAGTAATCCAATTAATAAAATTATTTCAATAGACAAACCTAAAAGTATTTATTATCTTTTCAAAGATATATATTCTTTAGAAAAAAGCTTAATTATTAAAATAATATTAATTAGTTTAATTTTAACCACTGTTGGAATCGCCTCTTCATTTTATTTGAAATATGCTTTGAATAGTTTAAATAAATTAGATGTATTTTTAAATATTAATGAAACTGTATTAATATTTGGCATAATTTATTTAATTAAAATATTTACCACCTACGTAAGAAACTATTTTAAAGTATATTTAACAAAAAATATCGATATTCATTTAACAATTCCATTTCTTAAACACTTATTTAATATCCCTTTAAACAATCTTAAATCAAGAAGTACGGGTGATATTGTCGAAAGAGTCGATGAACTAAATAATGTAAAAGAATTATTTAGTGATGTATTCATTTTCATATTTCTCGATTGTATTCTTGCTTTAAGTACTTTGATAATTTTAATTAATATTAATTTAAATTTAACATTAATTACGTGTGGAATGCTAATTGTTTATGGAATATTTGGTTTTATGATTAGTCCAACTATTAAAAAGAAGGCTGAAGAAAATATTGATTTAGAAACTCAATATAAAAGTTCGTTAATAGAGGCTATTTCAGGAATACAAAGTATAAAAAACTTAAATAAATCAAATTATTTCTTAAATAAATTGATAGTAAAATTAATTATATATTTAAGACAAACATTTAAAATTAGTCATTTATTTAATAAGTACAATTTAGTTAAGGATATCATTAATGAACTTGGAACATATACAATTTTAACTTTAGGTATATTTTTGATTAAGGATAATGCTTTATCAATAATCGACATAATGGTTTTTACAAGCCTGGTTACATATCTAAATAATCCAATAAAAAACATTATTGATTACTTACCAAAAATTGAATTTATTAAGGCTTCTTTTAACAAAATAAATGACTTTATTAATTTCCCTCAAGAAAATCTATGTGATGATGATCACTTCCATAATGGAGATATTAGTATTAATAATTTAAGATTTTCTTATAATGGGCAAAGATCAATAATAAACAATTTGAATCTTGCCATTAAAAAAGGAGAAAAAGTAGTGCTTTCAGGTACTAGTGGTTCTGGTAAATCAACTCTCTGTAAATTGATAATTAGAATGATGAAATATGATGCAGGAGAGATATTAATCTCTAATGTCAATATTGAGGATTATAATTTACAAACCATTAGAAATAATATTTGTTATATTTCACAAGATGAAATACTATTTTCAGACACAATAAAAAGCAACATTTTATTAAATAATAATCCTAAAGAACTACAAAAAGTATTAAATATTTGTCAAATAGAAGATATTTTAAAAACAAAACCATTTCGGTTAGAAACATTCCTATTAGAACAAGGTAGTAATTTATCGGGAGGAGAAAAGCAAAGATTAATTTTAGCAAGAGGTCTAATGTGCAATTGTCCAATAATAATTTTGGATGAAGCTTTATCCGAAGTTTCTAAAAGTATGGAAGAAACAATTCTCGAAAACATTATTAAGCATTATCGTGATCGGACAATAATTTATGTCTCACACCACACCACCAGTAATCTTTTTGAAAGAATAATAAAAATAGAGGAATGTTATGAGTGATGAACTTGTCAATAATCCTTATAATTTATTAAAAGAACAACCAAAGAAATATATTAGTTTCATTCTATTGATAGTTGTATTTTTAGTAATATTTTTATTTAATCAAAAAGCATTCACAACAATGAATATTCAAGGAGTGGTTAAAAATCAAGATGGTTATAAAGTTTTTCTCTATGTACCATATCAAAATGTTATAAACATAAGTCAAGGTAAATTATTAATTGAAAACAAGATATATAATTATAAATTAATTAATGTTTCAGATGATCTGAATCAAATTAATAATCAAAATATCCAGGAAGTAGTAATTGAGGTTAACTTATTACCAAAATATCAAGTAAATAATTTAATAATAGAAACCAAAATTATCAAAAGTGAAGAAAAAGTTTATCAAAAACTTTGGAACAATTTAAAAGAAAGGGAGTGAGTATGTTAAAAATTAATAATCAAGAATTGATGAACATTCGTGGTGGTGCAGTTTCTTGGGGTACGGTAGGATTAATTTTTGGTGGAGTATTGACATTTCTAATTGGAGTCTTAGATGGCTTCAAAAGACCACTAAAGTGTAATCGATGAATACGTTATCTAATTTGGAATTATATGAAATTCGCGGCGGATTAGCAATAACAGGAACACTATTATCAGCATTTTCCAAGGCTGTTGAAGTGATATTTAACTTAGGACGTAGTCTAGGTTCAGCATTAAACATGATAGTAAACAAAAGAAAGTGTTAAGGATGGAAACATCCTTTTCATTTGTGGTTGAATATTATTAATATATATTATATAATCAAATTGTTCAAATTGTCCTCGTAGCTCAGTTGGATAGAGCATACGCCTTCTAAGCGTACGGTCGGGAGTTCGAACCTCTCCGAGGACGCCAATAAAAAAATACACCTATGTGGTGTTTTTTTATCATAATAATTAAGATTATAAACAAAGTAATTATTTGCAGAAAAAAATTGTTAACATAGGTTGTCAAAGAATAAATTTGGTGGTATAATTTCTTTACAAATGGAAGGAGGGATAATATGACAAGAGTAGATGTTAAAAACGGAAACGTAGATGGTGCACTTAAAAGATTTAAAATGAAAGTGGCTAAAAGCGGCGTCCCTTCTGAATTGAAAAAAAGAAAGCATTATGATAAACCTGGCGTTAGAAAAAGAGCAGAGAAGAAAGAACAAATGAAAAATGCTAAACGTCATCGTCGTGATTAATAGGTGTTAAGATGAATGAAAAAATAAAAAAAGATTTAGAAACTTATATGAGAAATCAAGATAAGTTTAGTCTTACAGTAATTAGAATGTTAAGAAGTGCTTTACAATTAGAAACTATTGCTAAGAAAAGTGAACTTACAGATGATGAAGTAATCGCAGTTATTAAAAAACAAGTTAAAATAAAAAGAGATAGTATTGAAGAATATACAAAGTATAATAAAATGGATACCGTCGCTGAATTAGAAAAAGAAATAGCTTTGTTAAGCGTTTATTTACCAGAAGAAATGGCTGATGATAAACTAATAAGTATAATTGATGAAGTTATTGCAGAAATTAAACCAACAAGCATGAAAGAAATGGGTATCATTATGAAAAAAGTTTCTGAGATTGTTGGTAATCAAGCAGATATGAGTAAAGTAAGTGCGATTGTTAAACAAAAATTATCGTAAAAAATATATCAAAATGATATGTTTTTTATTTGCTTTGCTTATTTTAATAATTAATAGTAAAATATTATTAATGAAAGGTAAGGTAACATGATTCCAAATAAAGTATATGGAATATTAGGTGAAATATGGCCAATGATTGCAATTTTTGTGATTGTTGTTAGTTTTGTGCGAATTTTTTCTCTTCACAGTAGTGGTAAAAAAATCGTTTTATATAAAGAAGTAATTATGCTTATTTTTGCCGTTTACCTTCTTTTACTATTTGAACTCGTTTCAAATTCTGATTTTCAAAGTATTGGTAATAATTTCCAGCCTTTTAGAGAAATTTTAAGATATAAAGTTTATTCCCCATTATTTTATAGGAATGTGGTTGGTAATGTTGTTATGTTCATTCCGTTTGGAATTTTTGTATCGTACTATATATATAAAAGTTCGTTTTTAAAAATTTTTATCTTATCTCTAATTACATCATTAACAATTGAATCTGTTCAGTTAAAAATAGGTCGTTCCTTTGATATTGATGATATTATTTTGAATGTTTTGGGTGGCTTAATTGGATTTTTGCTTTATAAAATTATGTCTAGTATTCGTAGGCGTTTACCAAAATTTTTAAAAAGTGATTTATTATTAAATATTGTAGCAATGATAGTTATGGTTACTTTACTGGTATTATTTATTAACTATACTGGAATTTGGAGGTTTTTTTAATGTATGCAATTAATGATTTATATGGTTATAAAAACTATGCATTTTTAAACAAATTATTAGAAAAAGTAATTACTAAACTAAAATTAGAAAATGCTATATTTTCGATAGTATTTATTGATGATGAAAAAATGCAAGAAATAAACAAACAATATCGAAATAAAGATGAAACAACAGATGTCTTGTCATTTGCATTTGAAGATAATGAAGATATAAAGTATAATGAGTTTAGGGTTTTAGGTGATATATATATATCGATACCTAAGATGCAAGCTCAAGCTTTAGAATATGATAATAGTGAGAAAAGTGAATTAGCTTTTTTAGTCGTTCATGGACTTTTACATTTATTGGGTTATGATCATATGACTGACAAAGAAGAAAAAGAGATGTTTAGCTTACAGGAGGCTTTATTAAATGGAGAAATTTAAAAAAAAGCAATTTAAACGGGAAGAAATAAAAAAACGTGGATTAAAAAGATTTTTTAATAGTTTTAGTTATTCTTTTGCAGGACTAGTTTATGCATATAAATATGAGCAGAGTGTGTTTATTCATTTTGTTTTATCAGTAGCAGCGGTTATTTTAGGCTTGGCTTTAGAGATAAACGCTACAGAATGGTTATTAATCTGTATTTCGATGGGTGTTGTTTTAGTTGTTGAATTGTTAAATACGGCCATCGAAGCTGTTGTTGATTTGGTTACACTAGATATTAATCCTTTGGCAAAAATAGCTAAAGATACAGGCTCAGCGGCTACGTTTGTGATGGGATTGATCGCAGCAATAATTGGCGGAATTATTTTTATACCTAAAATTTTATTATTGTTGGAGGTTTTATGAAAGAAAAATTAATAAAGTTATTAAACAATAGTTATTCTCCATATTCTAACTATCCGGTAAGTTGTATTGTTGTTTGCCACGATGGTTCGGAATTTAGTGGAGTTAATGTTGAAAATGCCAATGGTACGAGCATTTGTGCTGAAAGAAATGCAATTCATGCTGCTGTAGCAGCTGGTTATAAGAAAAATAATTTTAGTAAAATTTATTTGATGACTAAAAAATTGACTGTTCCTTGTTTTGCTTGTAGACAGGTTTTTTCAGAATTTTTTAGTGATCAATTAGAAGTTATTGCTTTAGATATATTAGGTAATGAAAAAAAATATTTAATAAAGGATTTATGCCCTTATCCATTTACTGAGGACGATTTGCAATGAAAAGTGGTTTTGTTAGTATTATTGGTAGACCTAATGTTGGTAAAAGTACTTTAATAAATTCTTTAGTTAATCAAAAAATAGCAATAACATCAGAAAAGGTTCAAACAACTAGAAATATCATTCAAGGCATATATAATGATGAAGAAAGTCAAATTGTTTTTATAGATACCCCAGGTATCCATAAACCAATTAATAAACTAGGAAAGTTATTAAATAAAAAGGCCAACAGCAGTATATATGATGTTGACTTAATATTATTTTTAGTTGATGCTGATCAAAATATTGGAACTGGTGATCGCTTTATCATTGAAAGTTTAAAAAACATTAAAGCCCCAGTAATTTTACTACTTAACAAAATGGATCTAATTACCAAAGAAATGATTTTATTGAAAATCGATGAATATAAAGACTTGTTTAATTTTGCAGAAATAATTCCAGTTTCAGCTTTAAAAAAAGAAAATATTGATCATTTACTAAAAATCATAAAAGGATATTTAAAAGATCAAATTAAATATTTTCCTGATGATATGATAACTAGCAGTTCAACCAATTTTTTAATAAGTGAATTTGTTAGGGAAAAAATCTTAATATGTACGGAAGAAGAAGTTCCACATAGTGTTACTTGTTTGACAACTTATTATGAAGAAAAGGAAAAAATAATTAATATAAATGTAGATATTATTGTTGATCGTGAGGCTTTGAAAAAAATAATCATTGGCAAAAACGGTTCGAAATTAAAACAAATAGGAGCTTTAGCAAGAATTGATATTGAAAAAATGTTGGGAAAACAAATATATCTTCAATTATATGTTAAAACAGTTCCTAGATGGCGTGATAAAGAAAGACTATTACGGGATTTGGGTTTAAAAGATCAGTAGGAGGCTAACTTGATAAAAAAGGTTGAAGGTATTGTAATTAGTGAAACTTCTTATGGAGAAACTTCGAAGATAATAAATATTTTCACTAAAGAATATGGAATAATTGGTGTGATGGCCAAAGGCTCTAAAAGTTTAAAAAGCAAGCTAAGAAATTATGCTTGTTCTTTTACATTTGGTTACTTTCATCTTTATTATAAAGAAAATAAATTATCAACACTAATTGAGTGTGAATTAATTGATGAATTAAAAACGATTAAAACAGATTTATTATTATTAAGTTATATGACTTACTTAGTCGAGCTAACGACTCAAATTTACAAACAAAATAGTGATAAAAAAATATATGATTATTTGATTGCTATTTTATTAAAGATAAATTCGGGATTGGACCCACTTATTTTAACAAATATATTAGAAATAAAACTTCTTGATTATTTAGGAGTTGGTCTAAAGCTAGATGGTTGTGTTAAATGTGATAATAATAAAAATATTATTACTATTAATGAAAAAAGTGGGGGATTTATTTGTAAAGATTGTTGGAATAACGAAATAATATACGATGAAAAAACTGTTCAACTAATTAGAATGTATTATTTAATAGAAATTGATTCTATTAGTTCATTAAACATTAATGAAGATATAAAAAAGAGTATAAATAATTTTATTAATCACTACTATGATCAATATACTGGTCTATATTTATATAGTAAAAAATATCTTGAAAAAATATCT
>CAZSDG010000004.1:27057-30649 GCA_964605575.1 uncultured Muribaculaceae bacterium
AAAAAATATCTTGAAAAAATATCTAAATAATATATTTTATGATATAATAAACATAATAATAGGAGTGAAGATAGTGAAAAAAAACGGATTTACTTTAGTTGAGTTAATTACAACAATAATTATTATAGGATTAGTAATAATAATCGCAATTCCTGTATACAATAATATGACTGGAAAAACCCAAGAAAAAGCTTATGTTAACAAGATAAAATCTATTGAAGTAGCCGCGGCTAATTATGCAGTAGATTTTAAAAATGAATTAAAAGTAAGTACAGAAAAAGTTTGTGTTTCGATTAACACTCTAATAAAAGAAAATTTATTGGCTAGTGATGGTAAAAACGAACTTTATTTAACGAACCCATATCCTACAGGAAAAGAAAAAGATGAATATTTAACTGGAAGTGTCGTTTTAAAATATGAAAATGAAGAAATAACAACTAAATATGATTTAGAAGGCAATTGCGGAGTTCATGTCAGTAAAAAAACAAACAATGATGATAAATATGAAATTGACATTACTCCACCAACTGGGTCAATGGAAATTATTGAAGGTGATTTTACTAATAAAACTACTATTCATCTAAAATTAACCTTACCAGATGCTGATGCAGCTTATTTTTGTCATAAAGATGTAAAAGAAGGCGAATGCTTAATCTATTATGAATTAAGTAAATATAATCCAAGTAATATATCATATAATTTGGCAAATAATGTAGAAGGTAACCATAATGTTTATCTTTGGTTAAAAGACAAATATGGTAATGTTTCGGAGCCTTTAGAAGATAATATTTTATATGATAAAACTCCACCGACAGGTACTATAATTATTAATGGTGATGAAAAAAGTAGATATACAAATAACCCTAAAGTTGACCTAACTTTTACTTATAATGACAAATCTCCAGCTTCAGGAGTTGAATTAATGTGTGTTAGTAATACAAGCACGTGCCCAGATGCTGACTGGGAAGCTGTCAAGCCTTCAAAACAATGGTCGTTAACAGATTATGAAGGTGATCAAACAGTAACTGTTTGGTTTAAAGATAAAGCCAAAAATGTCTCATTGGCATATCCTAAAACAATAATGTTAGATACAGTAAAGCCAACCGATGGGACAATTAATATTAATAATAATCAACCATATACAAATAATAAAAAAGTGACATTAACTTTAAGTAGTACTGACGCTACTTCTAAACTAGGTCATATGTGCGTAAGCTTAACTCCTGATTGTCCAAAAACAGATTGGGTTAATTATGCTACTACACATACAATTGATCTTCAAGGTGCGGATGGAGAAAAATTTGTTTATGTCAAGTTTCGCGATAATGCCTTAAATGAGTCTAATACAATCAATGATACAATAATCCTTGATACAACAAGTCCTGTAGTATCGTTTTCCCCAGCACCTGGGACCTATACAAAACCACAAACGATTAAGGTTACGATTACTGAAATTAATTACGATAAAATGAATATTCAAGTAAATAATTCGGTAGGGAAAGTAGATGCTCTATCAAAAGATGGAATTACAACTAAAGAACACTCAGTTTATTTAGATCGACATACAAAATGGACTGTTTATGTCAAATCAACAGATTTAGCAGGTAATAGACAATTGACACCTCCTTTAAATACTTATAATTGGACATCTGCTGAATATATATTAAATCTTGAATATACATTAACATACAATAATAATTCTGGAAGCGGTTGTACAAATAAAAAGATAATTCATAATGAAGCATATGGTTCCTTGTGTAGTTCTAAAAGAGCAGGATACGGTTTTACCTCATGGAATACAGCGGCAAATGGTAGTGGGAACACTATTACTGAAACTACAACTGTAAAAGTTGTTGATAATCAAACAATATATGCCCAATGGAAAATTTGTAGTTCAGGAACATATAACGATGGTACAAGTTCAAGTTGTATACCTTGTCCAACTGGTTATACAAGCAATGAAGGTGCTACTGCAATAACAGCATGTTATATGACAGTAGTTGATGGTAAGCATCTTAAAACCGCAAATGATCCAGATGGAACAATTTGTCCTGCTAGTACATATAAAAAAGAGCACGTTGTTAATTATGGTCAAACAAGTAGTTGTATTACTTGTGCAAAAGGTGAATTTAGTGCCGCAGGTTCAAAACAATGTAGTACTTGTCCTGATGGGTATAAAGACGGTGCAGCAACAACTGCTAAAAATCTATGTATAAAATCTGTACCAGCAGCAAATCGAGTTGCGGAAGCAGGTGGAGAAGCAACAGGTTGTGGAACGGGATATTATAAAGCCAAACATGATGTAAAATATGGTCAAACAAGTACATGTGACCAATGCGATGCCGGATATAGAGACGGTGCAGCAGTAGGACTAAGATCAGACTGTATAAAATCTGTACCAGCAGCAAATCGAGTTGCGGAAGCAGGTGGAGCGGCAACAAGCTGTGGCACAGGATATTATAACGCCAAACACGATGTAAAATATGGTCAAACAAGTACATGTGACCAATGTGATGCAGGATATAGAGATGGTGTGGCAGTAGGACTAAGATCAGACTGTATAAAATCTGTATCAGCAGGTAATAAAGTAGCTTCAGTAGGAGGCTCAGCAACAAGTTGTGGAACAGGATATTATAAAGCCAAACATGATGTAAAATATGGTCAAACAAGTTCTTGCGATCTTTGTCCAACGGATTTTACAAGCGATGCAGGATCTGGCGCAATTACAAATTGCTACTTCACAGTTTCTGCAGGATATTATAAAAATAGTTTAAATACCAAATCACAAGCTGCCTGTGGAAAAGGAACATATAATATTAGCCATAAGGGTTATTATGGAACCAATACTTCATGTACGGATTGTGTTTCAGGATATAGAGATGGCGATGGAACAACAGCTCAGACAGAATGTATTATGAATGTTTCGGGTGGCAATCATGTAGCCGCGCTATATGCAACATCTGCTTCAATTTGTGGCGCAAATACATATAAACCAGCTCATTCAGTTAAATATGGTGCAAAAAGTGATTGTATAGATTGTGGATCTGGTAAAACAAGTCCAGCGGGTTCAACAAGTGCTAGTGCTTGTCAGGCAGCTTGTACAAAATACTGGGAACAAAATGGTGAGCCTACTTATAATTACAAATCTAGCCATTGTAGTGGTGTTCCAACTTCTTTACCTTCAGTGAATGACTATAACGAGGGTGACACTGTTTCAGTATGTACTAGCTATAAATATTATATTTGTAATTCTTGGTATCAAGATCCAAAACCATCCGGCTGTAAAAGCAGATACTATGAATCTTGTTCAAGTTGTGGTGGATTAGCTGATAGTTTAGGTGCGAGAGCAAAAAAAACACCTTATATATTAAAGTGTCAATAATATAATATTTGTGAACTTGATGTTATAATATGCACTGCCAATTTCTTATAAAAAATTATATTTGCTATTTGTTCATTGCTAATATATAATAGTTAATAAGAGCAAAGATGAATCTGGCAAATTCGGAGCTGTATAATAATTAAAGAGATTCTTCCAAGAATAAGTAAGGTGGAACCGCGAGTAATCGTCCTTACAAATATTTTTGGAAGT
>CAZSDG010000005.1:0-4294 GCA_964605575.1 uncultured Muribaculaceae bacterium
TAAAAATAGATTAAAGATAATGTCGTTGTGGAATACATAGTTACATTTTTTATAATCATATTTTACTTCTTAATTTATAATTCTTATATTTTTCATTTCTAGATACTAAATAGTGACTAATAACTTGGAAATGTATTACTTTATTGTATTTTATATAGCTTAAAAATACTTATAATTACTACAAATGACATAGTATAGATTTTATCCTGCTTTTGTGAGACAATATTTATATAGACAGGATGGTTATTTATGGATATGTTTTATGGATTAAGTGATAAGCAAATAGAGGCTATCAAACACTTAGATGGGCCTTGTTTAGTAATGGCGGGAGCTGGTTCTGGGAAGACTAGAGTTTTAACGACAAGAATAGCTTATTTGATTGAAGGGGGAATTGATTCATATAATATCTTGGCAATAACATTCACCAATAAGGCTGCTAAGGAGATGAAGACAAGGGTAGATATGCTTGTTGATAGTCATCAAGCATTTATAAGTACATTTCATTCTTTGGGAGTAAGAATAATTAGAGAAAATGTTAAAGAGTTAGGTTTAACTACTAATTTTTCTATTATTGATAGTGATGATACTTTAACAATTATTAGAAGAATATTAAAAGAATTAAATATAGATTCTAAACAAATAAGTCCTAATTATATAAGAAATAGAATTAGTTTTATTAAAAATGAAATGTTAGATGATATTGAATTATCTAAGTTTTTTAATACGACAATTGAAAAAAAAGTAGTGGATGTCTATTATAGGTACCGAGAAATATTAAGTAGTAATAATTCAGTTGATTTTGATGATTTATTACTCTTACCAACTAATTTATTTGCTAAGAATAAAGAAGTATTAGAACGCTACCAAGAGAGATTTAGATATATTTTAATTGATGAGTATCAAGATACGAATATGGTTCAATATAAGTTTACTAAATTATTATCGGGTAAATATCGTAACCTTTTTGTAGTAGGTGATTCTGATCAATCTATCTATGCTTTTAGGCAAGCTAATTACTTAAATATCTTAAATTTTGAGAAAGATTATCCTGATGCGAAGGTTATTTTACTTGAACAAAATTATCGTAGTACTAATACAATTTTAAAAGCCGCTAATTCAGTGATTAAAAATAATGTGAAAAGAAAAGAAAAGAATCTTTGGAGTAATAAGGGTGAAGGTTTTAAGATTAAGTATTTAAGAAGTTATGATAGTCGTCATGAAGTAACAATTGTCTTAGAAGAAGTTAATAATTTATTAAAAGATGGTTATAATTATGAAGATATCGCGGTTTTATATCGGGCTAATGCTCAAGGAAGAGTGTTTGAAGAAGAGTTATTAAAGAAAAATATTCCTTATAAAATAGTTGGTAGTTATTATTTTTATAATCGTAAAGAAATTAAAGATTTAATTAGTTATTTAAGATTGATTGATAATCCCGCTGATGAGATAAGCTTAAGAAGAGTAATCAATGTCCCGAAAAGAGGAATTGGTAATACTTCAATTGAAAAGTTAGAAAGTTTAGCTCGTGAGAAAAATATATTATTATATGATGCTTTAAGTACTCCTAAAGAATTGGAATTTAGAAAATTGATTGAATATTTACAAAAAGAAAGTGAATCATTATCTTTAACTGAGTTAGTTGATCTTGTTTTAGATAAGACAGGCTTATTACATGAACTTGAAACTGAAAAAGGATTAGAAGCAGAAATAAGAATAGAAAACTTACTTGAATTTAAAAGTATTACATATGCTTTTGAAGAACAAACTGGTAATATAAACTTAAATGATTTTTTAGAAAGCATTACTTTAGTAAGTGATATGGCTAATCATCAAGAAGATGGAAATGTTATAACTTTAATGACTTTGCATGGCGCTAAAGGTTTAGAGTTCCCTATTGTCTTCATGGTTGGGATGGAAGAGGGAATATTTCCTAATTATAAAGTAATTGGGGAACCTGAAGAGTTAGAGGAAGAAAGAAGATTGTGTTATGTTGGCATAACTAGAGCTGAAGATCGCCTTTATATGACTAATGCTAAAAGAAGATTAATCTATGGTCAAGAACAAATTAATCCCCCAAGTAGATTTATTAATGAAATTGAAAGAGAATTAATTGAAAGTAAAGAAAAATTAGAACCTGAAAAAATTGATATTGAAGAGATGTATACTGATGAAGTTGTTGAGTTATTTAATGGTGATATTATTAATCATTCAACATATGGTTATGGCACTGTGATAAAAATTGAAGCTGATTATGTAAGCATTGCTTTTAAAAAAGGTGTTAAAAAACTTATGAAAAATCATAAGAGCATTAAGAAGGTGAATTAATGGAGAGTAGAATTAAATATTTAGTTGAAACATTAAATAAAGCTAATTATGAATATTATATTTTAGATAATCCTTCTTTAACAGATCAAGAATTTGATAGTTTATTACATGAATTAATTGATCTTGAAGAAAAATATCCAGAATTTAAATTAAAAGATTCACCTACCCAAAGAATCGGTAGTAAGATATCGGGAAATTTAGAAAAAATAACTCATAGTGTGGGGATGCTTAGTTTAGCTAATGTTTTTAATCTTGAAGAAGTAAGAAACTTTGGTGAGAAAATTAGTAAAGAAATAAGTGATTTTACATATGTTTGTGAATTAAAAATTGATGGTTTAGCTGTCTCTTTAAAGTATGAAGATGGTTATTTAGTTGGGGCTGCAACAAGAGGTGATGGTGTAGTTGGTGAAGATATTACTAATAATGTCAAAACTATTAAATCTGTTCCCTTAAGTTTAAATGAAAAAGTTTCTTTAGAAGTTAGAGGCGAAATTTATATGCCTAAGAGTAGTTTTATCTCTTTAAATCAAAAAAGAGAGAGTGAAGGTTTGCCTCTATTTCAAAATGAAAGGAATGCTGCTTCTGGAAGCATTAGACAACTTGATAGTAAGATAACTAAAGAAAGAAATTTAGCAACATTTTTATATCATTTGGTTACTCCAAAATATCAAACACATTATGAAAATTTGAAGTACATTGAATCATTAGGTTTAGTTATAAATCCTCATATAAAACACTGTAAGAATATTGAAGAAGTAATTACTTATATTAATGAATGGCAAGAAAAAAGAGAAACACTTCCTTATGAAATTGATGGGATTGTTATTAAAATCAATGAATTAACTAGACAAGAAGAATTAGGGTTTACTAATAAATACCCAAAATGGGCAACAGCTTATAAGTTTCCAGCAACTAAAGTTATTACCAAGTTAGAAGATGTTGTCTTCACGGTTGGGAGAACTGGGCAAATAACTCCTAATGCAGTTTTAGCTCCCGCTAAGGTAGCTGGTTCAACAATTAGAAGAGCAACTCTTCATAATGAAGATTATATTAAGACCCTAGATTTAAAAATAGGTGATCATGTTTACTTACAAAAAGCAGGAGATGTGATTCCAGAAGTTTTAGGGCCAGTTTTGGAAAAAAGAGATGGTTCTGAAAAAAATATAATAATGATTACAAATTGTCCAATTTGTGAAACTAAATTAATTTTAAGTGAAAGTGAAATTGATCTATTTTGTCCAAATGAATTATGTCCAGCAAGAAAAATTGAAGGTTTGATTCATTTTGCTAGTCGTAATGCGATGAATATTGAAGGTTTAGGTGAAAGAATAGTTGAAGATTTTTACAATTTAGGTTTCATTAAAAATGTTGTTGATATTTATCATTTAAATGAACATCCAAATGAATTAATGGAACTGGAAGGCTTTGGAAAAAAAAGTGTTAATAATCTTTTAACTTCCATTGAAAATAGTAAAAATAATTCTTTAGAAAAAGTATTATTTGGTTTAGGAATAAAAGGCGTTGGTGAAAAGAATGCCAAAATTTTAGCCAAAAAATATCGAAATATTTTCGGGTTAATTAAGGCTCAGGAAGAAGAATTAATGTTAATTAATGACATTGGACCAATTTTAGCTAAAAATATTGTTGAATATTTTAGTAATCAAGATAATCTTGATTTAATTAATAAACTAAAATCTTCAGGTTTAAATTTTGAATACAATTCTCGCGCCGAAAATACTTATGAAATATTTACTAATAAAAATATTGTCTTAACAGGTTCTTTAAGTAACTATACAAGGGATGAATTAACAAAAATAATTGAAGACTCAGATGGCAAAGTAACCGGTTCAGTTAGTAAAAAAACTGATCTTGTAATTGTTGGGATCGATCCTGGAAGCAAATATACTAAAGCTTTAGAGTTAAATATTGAAACTTGGGATGAAGAAGAATTAAAAAGAAGAATTGGTTA
>CAZSDG010000005.1:4394-30202 GCA_964605575.1 uncultured Muribaculaceae bacterium
TTAATTCTTCTTTTCTTCTGGTTTAATTTGAGTAAATTTTTGATAAATAATATAATCTGAGTAAGCTTGATAGATTGTAGCAATAGACCATAGGACAATAAATGGAATTTTTAAGGCATCGATCATTAAATAAAATATTGCTAAGGCTACAGTAATGAATAATAAAGCGGTTTTAATTTTTCCTTGTTTTGTAGTAATTGACCAATGTTTAAATTTAAAACTTTTTATTAACATAAAAACCATAAAGACTACTTCTATTAATAATGTTGCTATTAAGAAGTAATTACCAGAAATTATTAAGGCAACCGATAATAAATATGAAAATAATTTATCCGCTGTTTGGTCTAATTTTGCTCCTAATTTACTTTCAGCATTTAAGGCTCTCGCAAAATAACCATCTAAGAAATCGGTTATTGACGCTAAGACAACTAAGATGATACTTATTAAGTAAAATCCGTTAATAATTAAATAAAATGTTAATAACACAAAAATTATTCTTGTTATTGTAAAAATATTTGGAATATATTTAACTAACTTTTCATCCATATTATCTGCTCCTAAATAAAATATACCATAAAACCATTTTTTTTAATACTATTAATTTTTTTATGATATGATAAGTATATTCAATTAACAATAGGAGGATATGCATGTTAAAATTATTGAAAAATTTATCAAAAAAAGAATGGCTAATATTTTTATTTTGTTCAGTATTAATTTTTAGTCAAGTTTTTTTGGAGTTGAAAATACCTGACTTTATGTCAGAAATCACTGTTTTAGTCCAAACACCTAATAGTAAAATTATTGATATATTAATTAATGGTGGGTACATGATTATGTGTACTTTAGGTACATTAGTTTCAGCAATTATTGTTGGTTATTTTATGGCGAAGATATCAGCAATATTTTCAGCTAGAGTTAGAGAAAAATTATTTACTAAAGTTAGTGATTTAGCAATCCATGATGCCAAGCAATTTTCAATAAGTAGTTTAATTACTAGAACAACTAATGATGTAACTCAAGTTGAAATGTTTGTAGCAATGGGTATTCAGTTATTGATAAAAGCCCCGATAACTGCAGTGTGGGCAATATTAAAAATATTAAATAAAAGTTGGCAATGGACAATTGTTACTTCTGTTGCTGTAGTATTTATAACTAGCGTTGTTGGAATAATGATTGCCATAGTAATGCCAAGATTTAAGTTGGTTCAAGCAATGATTGATAAACTAAATGGAATTACTCGTGAGAGTTTAACTGGGATTAGAGTCATTAGAGCTTTTAATGCTGAAGAATATCAGGAAGAAAAATTTGCTAAATCGAGTGAAGAATTAACTAAACTTCAAAAATTTAATCAAAGATTTTTTTCCATTATGCATCCAATAATGCTTTCAACAATGTATTTTGTTACTTTAGCAATCTTTTTAGTCGGTGCTCATTTAATTAGTCAATCATTATTAAGTAATAAATTAGTCTTATTTGGCGATATGATAGTATTTTCTTCTTATGCAATGCAAGTAATAATGTCCTTTATTATGTTAGCAATGATTTTTATGTTCTTGCCAAGAGCACAGGTTTCGGCGAAAAGAATTAATGAAGTCTTGGGTACTGAAGATAAAATATTGGAAGGAACAAAAAATAAAGGAATAGAAGAAGGAACCGTTGAATTTAAATCAGTTTCATTTAAGTATCCTGATTCTGAAGAGTACTTACTAAAAGATATATCATTCAAAGTTAATAAAGGTGAAACAGTTGCATTTATTGGTTCGACAGGCAGTGGAAAATCAACCTTAATTAATTTGATTCCTAGGTTTTATGATGTAACTGATGGTGAAGTATTAGTTAATGGAATTAATGTAAAAGAATATAAACTAGAAAAACTAAATGATTTAATTAGTTATGTTTCTCAACAAGCAGTAATATTTTCAGGTACTATTAAATCAAATATTAAATTTGGTGCAAAAGGTAAGAAAGTAACTGATAAAGATCTTAAAAACTCTCTTAATGTTGCTCAAGCAAGTAAATTTGTTAATAGTTTAGAAAAAAAAGAAAATTATAAAACAGCTCAAGGTGGTTCGAACTTATCTGGAGGTCAAAAACAAAGGTTGTCAATTGCCAGAGCTATAGCTAAAAAACCAGAAATAATTATTTTTGATGATTCGTTTTCAGCTCTTGATTACAAAACAGATCTATCGTTAAGACAAGAACTAAAAAAATCACTTGATCAAGTAACGAATTTAATTGTTGCTCAAAGAATTGGGACAATCATGAATGCTGATAAAATAATTGTTTTAGAAAAAGGCAAGTGTGTTGGTCAAGGAACCCATAAAAATTTAATGAAAACATGTGCCGTTTATAAAGAAATTGCTTTATCGCAACTATCAAAGGAGGAGCTAGAAAATGCATAGACAAAGAAGTGTCGCTCCTGCTAAGACCAAGAGCATTAAATTAGGACTTAAGCGACTAATTAAAGAATTAAGTACAATGAAGAGAGCAATAATAGTTGCTTTGTTCCTTGGAATCATCAGTGCTCTTTTCTCAATAATTTCTCCGAATATTTTAAAAGATTTTACTGATCAAATTGCCAAAGGCTTAACTATTAACAGTTCTAATCTCGAAAAAATAATGGTAGGTATCCAAATAAATCATGAAAGTAATAATTATAAGGATATTGAGATAGCTGGGAATATTATTACAGTTTCTGAGCAAGTACAGTTACTTGAAGCAATAAAAAAATCTGATAATAGTTCCAATTATCAGAAAATATATAAAGATATTGAAAAATTGCCAAAAAGTATTCAAGAGGCAATAAAACCAGTAATGAATTTTGAGGCAATAAATAAGTTTGTTATTATTTTAGCTTCGTTATATTTACTGAGCGGTTTATTTGATTATATTCAACAATTAATATTTGTTAATATTTCCAATGATTTTGCTTTAGATTTAAGAGGAAGAATTTCTAAAAAAATTAATCGTTTACCTTTAAAGTATTTTGATAAGCACCAAACTGGAGATGTTTTATCGAGAGTTACTAATGATATTGATACAGTATCCGGATCGATGAATAATACATTTTCGACACTAGTTTCCTCAGTAATCTTGTTACTTGGAACTGTCTTAATGATGTTTATTACAAATTGGTTAATGGCAATTACAGCAATATTTTCTAGTTTAATCGGTTTCTTCTTCATGTTTAAAATCTTAAGTAGAACTCAAAAATACTTTATAGCAAGACAAAAAGAATTAGGAAACTTAAACGGTCATATTGAAGAAGTTTATTCAGGATTAACTACAGTTAAGGCTTATAATGCCAAAGAAGAAGTTAATAAAAAGTTTAAAACTTTAAATAATAAAGTAAAAGATGCAAATTTTAAAAGTCAATTTTTATCAGGTTTAATGATGCCAATGATGAATTTTATTGGTAATTTTGGTTATGTAGCAGTTTGTCTTGTTGGGGCAATTTTAGTAAAAAATAACTATATTACCTTTGGGGTAATTGTTGCATTCATTACTTATGTTCGTTTATTTATGTCACCATTATCTCAAATTGGTCAAGCTATGAATGCAGTTCAATCAACTGTTGCGGCAAGTGAAAGAATCTTTGAATTTATTGACGAGAGTGAAATGTCAGATCAAAGTAATATTAACAAAAAGCTAACTAAAGCTAAAGGAAATATTGAATTTAAAAATGTTTCATTTACTTATGATGGCAATAAAAAACCGACAATTATTAATTTTAGTGCGAGTGTCAAATCTGGTCAAAAAATTGCGATAGTTGGTCCAACTGGCGCTGGAAAAACAACAATGGTTAATTTATTAATGAAATTTTATGAAATTAATTCTGGCGATATCTTAATTGATGGCATTTCAATTAAAGAACTTTCAAGAGAAAATATCCATGATTTATTTACAATGGTTCTACAAGATACATGGTTATTTAACGGCTCAATTATGGATAATATTAAGTTTAATAAAACAAATATACCTGTTGAGAATGTGAAATCAATTTGTGAAAAAATTGGTTTGGATCATTTTATTAAAACACTACCAGAAGGGTATGATACTATCATTGAGAACAATGAAAGCGTTTCCTCTGGACAAAGACAGTTATTAACGATTGCTAGAGGGATGATTGAAGATTCGCCATTCTTAATTTTAGATGAAGCAACATCAAATGTTGATACAAGAACTGAGGAATTAGTTCAAAAAGCTATGGACAAGTTAACTGAAGGAAGAACTTCATTTATTATTGCTCATCGCCTTTCAACAATAAAAAATGCTGATTTAATTTTAGTTATGCAAGATGGAAATATTATTGAACAAGGAACACATGATAATTTAATTAAACAAAAAGGATTTTATGCTGAATTATATAATTCGCAGTTCGTGTTATAATCTATCAAAGGATATATTGGATGAAAAAGGAAATAAAATATTATGTACTTATCGGTTTATTGATTACATTGATTAGTGGTTGTGGTAAAGATGTTGCTAAAGATTACAAACCAGCAAATGATAAACCGGCAAATAATAGCGGAGAAATATTAGAAAAAGAAGCTGAACTTTTTGTTGATCTCTATAATGTAAATGAAAAAAGTTTTAAGCCTGGTGCAGATGTTATTGTAATTGATAATAAACTAATTAAAAGCTTTAATTTATTTAAAGGAGAGTTTAAGTTTCCGAAAACAGGTGAATCAATGAAAAGAGAATTGACTGTTAGTAAAGATATTCCAATTAAATTGTTTGATTTTGGAAAAGAAAAACCGACGGGAGCTTGGTATGAATTAGTGCCAGTTGAAGATTATCGTCAACAAAAATTTTTAGGTTATACTGATGAAGACTTAAAATTTGAAAAAAATAAAATTTATCAACTTACCATGGAATTTGATGTTAATGATGGATATGACATATTAACTGTTGAAAATGAAAATGAATATCAAAAAAATGACTACGTTGTTCGTGGTGATGCATATCGACTAAACGGTGTTCCTAGTCGTGAAGTAAGAGGTCCAGCCGTTGGTGTTGGCGATCGACATATGATAACTTTTTATTTTCCTAAAACAAAATAAAAAATAACATTTGACAAAACAAGAAAAAATGTTAATATATGCTTGTAAGGGGTGATGTATTATGTCTAATAATGAAATGGGAAAACTGATGTTTATTGGTTTTCGTAAGCTTATTAGGGACGCAGAAACTAATCACATTCAACTTGTCAAAGAATACCGCGAAAATGGCGTAGCTGATGAAGCTAAGCGTAGACAAATAGATCAAGCAAGAGCAAGGGTTGAGGATTTAAAGCAAAACTATAATAGATATATTGATGAGTACATTAGTAATCTTAAGCAAAATCAGCCACAAAAAACAAAATAATTGTTTAATAATATGTAATAGTGTAAAATGCAATATGTAAGGATGTGTTAATATTAAAAAATATATCATACCAATCATATTGTTTTTTTTATTATTAATAATAATTATATTTCCTAATAATGAAGAATATAAAGCAATTAATCTTCAAGAATTTGAAAGGAAAATGACTGAATTAAACTATATTCTCAACCCTAAAAAAGCTAAAATAGAACAAATGACAAATGTTGAATCTTTAACATTTGCCATTAGCAGAGATTTAAAAACACAAATAGAGTATATTAGTTTTAATAGTAACGAATCTGCAAAAGAGTTTTTTGATAATATGAAAATTGTTTTTCAAGAAATTGAAGAGGCTGATAATCAAGAAGAATATAAAGAAATAAACCTTGGAAATTATAATAAGTTCTATATAAAATCTCCTAAGAAATATTTTGTTGTTATTTCTCTTGATGATACCTCAATCTATGCAATAACTGAGTTAGATAATATTAGTAATTTAGAAAAAGAGCTAAAAAAAATAGGTTACTAACCAAATAATAATTTTCTCTACTACGTGAGTATTGTACCAAGTGTGTACCTAGCACACCGTTACTTTTATGTTAAGTCGTCTAGTACGACAAAATATCAAATTTTGGAGCAGGTGATGGGAATCGAACCCACGTCATCAGCTTGGAAGGCTGAGGCTCTACCATTAAACTACACCTGCAGACAAAAGAATTATAACATAAGAGATTTTTATTTTCAAACAATTTTATTAAAAAATTGAATAAAAGTATAGTTTTTATTTACACTTAATCTAAATATCGCTAGGATTAACATTGTATTTTAGCAAATACTATGATAAATCCTATAATAGGAGGAATAAGAATGGAAAATGAAAATAATAACGTAGTAAATGATATTGATAATCAAACGCCTATAACTTCTTCAGATAATAGTTCATTTGCTGCAGAACCGGTTAGTATGTATGATAATAATAATCAATATAATGATTTTAATGCATCAATGCCGAATAATTTTAAAGAAAAAAAGAGCTTTAAAGGTTTAATCATTGGTGGCGTTGTAGTAGTTGTATTACTAGTAGTTGGTTTAGTTGTAGCGAATAGTTTAATGAAAACTAAAAAAGAAAGTGTTAAAGAGGTTTTCGAACAAAGTGTCAACAAACAAATAGCAACAATGAATGAAGTTTACAGTGAATTTAAACCATTAGAATTGGCAAATAAATTTATTCAAGTAAAAGGTACTGGTTCAATTGAGTTAGCTTTTTCAACTAATATTGAAATGTTAAAAGATTTTCAAGATTATAAGTTTAGCCTTGAAATGGGACATAATGGTCCTGAGAAAAAAATTGCACTTAATGGAGTTATTTCTATAAAATAGGAAATAAATTGAGTTTTGATCTTCGCAAAAAAGATTCAACAATGTATGTAAAATTAAATAATATTTTTGATAAAGTATTAAAACTTGATGATGTACCGCTTGATATTAATTTTGATGATTCAACTGAACAAAACAAAAATAGAACAGATATTTCGCCAACGGAGATGGATTACTTACTAAAATTGGTTTCAAAATCAGTTATGGAAAATGTTGATGAAAAAGATTTGACAAAAGAAGAAATAACAAAAACAATTTTTGATAAACAAATTAGAGTTACAAAGATTACCTATACATTAACTGCAGCTAATTATAAAAAAATAAGTAAAAGTATTCTAGAAAATCTTAAAGAAGATCAGGAAGCATTGAAAATTTTGTCGAAAACATCTGGTCAAACAATAGATCAAGTTAAGGATGAGCTTACTAATATGTATAAAGAAATTGAATTAAATGTTGATGAATTTGCTGATCAGGTAATCGATGTTTATATTGATAATAAATATGAATTAGTAGGTCTTGAAATTTCTACAAAAGAAGGTAAAAATTTATTGACATATTCTCACTTAGATACAAGATATAACGTTAAGTTCAATGTAATGGAAAATCTGATAACGCTTGATTATAACAGCAATGAACCCAAAACAATAAAATTAGATACTAATGTTGAGGGCAATGATATTTCTTTACAAATAATAGTTGCAAATAGATCGACAAATAATGATTTAAATGAAGAATATACAATAAATGCGAAATATGGAACAGAAACTTTAACAGCAACTATTAAAGTGAAATTGAACAACAGATATGAGATGACAGATTTAGATTATGCTAATGCCGTTACACCAGAGTCATTAACGGAAGCGGAAACTCAAGAAATTAGTGATAAATTAGCGAAAAATCCCATTACAAATATGATTGTCGAAAAAATTAGAGAATTATTGAAAGCTCAACTATCTTACTAGGTTAATTTTCTTGTCAACCAAAAATAGTTGACAAGGTTGTTATGCCGTGATATTCTTATTGAAGAAAAAGGAGGAATAACAATGGCAGTAAAATTAAGATTAAAAAGAATGGGCTCAAAAAAGAAACCATTTTATCGTATAGTTGCCGCAGATTCAAGAAGTCCTAGAGATGGTAGATTTATTGAAATTATTGGAACTTATGATGTTTTAAGTAAAGAGGAAAAAGTTAATTTAGACGAAGAAAAAGTAATGAGCTGGCTAGAAAAAGGCGCTCAACCTACTGAAACAGTTCGTAGTATTTTAAGTAAAAAAGGAATATTAGCTAAATATAAAGCCTCAAAAAAAGAAGGTAAATAATTATGGATGAAATCGTATTATTAACTGAACAATTGGTTAAAAATGTTGTTAAAGAGGCGGATTTAGTCAAGGTTCAAAGCTTTGAAGATGATGATAATAATCAAATATTAGAAGTTTTAGTTCATAACGATGATATGGGATTGGTTATAGGTAAGGGTGGCAAAATGATTAATTCAATAAGAACTTTAGTTCAAGCCGCTGCTTATAACAAAGGCCTAAATAAAGTTAGAATTAATGTAGAATCATTCTAATCGAAACTCTCTTAAAGAGAGTTTTTTATTTGCAATTTAATGGCTAAAATAGTATACTTAATAAAGAAAATCATAAAATGATTTACGGAGGAATAAATGAAAAAAAGAACGATCAGCGCTTTAATAATTATAGCTGTAATAATTCCATTTCTATTAATTGGAGGGCGTGTGTATGCTGTAGCAATTGGTATATTATCGTTAGCGGCTTTTAAAGAGATTATTAGTTTAAAAGAATCAAGTGAAAAGAAATTATCAAATTTATTAGTTGCAATAAATTTATTGGCTTTTCTTTTAATGGTATTTTCAAATTATGATGGAAACAATTTATTATCAGGATTAGGATATAATCATCTTGCTTATGTTTTATTATTAACTACTTTTCCAGTTGTAATATTTAATAAAGAAAAATATACTATCAATAGGGCATTAAGAAATACTGGTTTAATAGTTTTAATAGGACTTAGCTTTAACATGTTAATAACAGTATTTAATTATAATCAAATGATATTTTATTATTTAATATCAATTGCAGTTTTTACCGATATTTTTGCTTATCTTTCTGGGATGCTAATTGGTAAGCATAAGATTGCCCCGGAACTTTCGCCTAAAAAGACATGGGAGGGTGCTTTTTTTGGAACTTTTCTTGGGACTGTTTCTGCACTGTTTGTCTATATTAATTTAGTTGGTACTAGTGATAAAATACTGGTATTAATCTTGGTTACAACATTTCTAAGTATCGTAGGGCAAATAGGTGATTTCTTTTTTAGTGCTATTAAAAGAGAATATAAAATAAAAGATTTTTCAAATTTAATTCCAGGTCACGGTGGAGTCTTAGATCGTTTAGATAGCCTACTCTTTATTATGATTGGTTACTTAATCGTTCGACTGTTTATTTAGGGAGGTTAATTGATGATACCATTAATATTATTAGTAATTATTTTAGGAACTCTTATTTTTATTCATGAACTAGGTCATTTTTTAATGGCTAAAAGAGCTGGAGTTCATATTTATGAGTTTGCATTAGGATTTGGACCAAAGATTTGGTCTAAAGTTGGAAAAAAGGATAAGGTTATTTATTCTCTTAGAATGTTTCCAGTTGGTGGCTTTGTGCAAATGGCCGGAGAAGTATATGAAGATGATACTGAAATACCTAAAGATAAATTTATGTGTAATAAAACTTGGATTCAAAGAATTTCAGTAATTTGTGCGGGTGTATTATTTAATTTTATCTTAGCAATAATTTTATTATTTATTGTTGCTTTAGGTTGGGGATATACTGAGCAAAGATCAATTGTTGGCACAGTAGTTGATGGCTATCCAGCTAAAGAAGCTGGAATTGAAGAGGGAGATCGAATTTTATCAGTTAATGGTAAAACAACAAAAACTTGGGATATGATTTTACTAAGGGTATTAATGAATAAATCAGACTCTCATACATTTTTAGTTAAGAAAGTTGATGGCAAAGAAGTCACTTATAAGATTTCTCCCAAAAAGGAAAAAAATCAAGAAGGTCAAGAAGTCGAAGTTTTTGGTTTTACATCATCAGCTAAGGAATATAAAGGATTTGCAAATGCGATTAAGTATTCTTTAATGAGATTTTCTTCAATAATTTCCTCTTTGTTTGTTACTATTGGTGGCTTATTTAGTGGTAAAATAGCGCTTAGTAATTTAGCTGGACCAGTTGGTATGTACTCGATCGTTGATCAAACAGCTAAGTATGGGATTCAGAATATTATTGCCCTAATGGCTTTATTGAGTATTAATTTAGGATTTATTAACATTTTACCATTTCCCGCCTTTGATGGTGGCCGGGCTTTATTTTTAATTATTGAAAAAATAATTGGTCGACCAATTAATAAAAAAATAGAAAACATTATGCATACAATTTTCTTCATTTTATTAATGGGATTAATGTTATTAATTACGATTCAAGATATTATTAAGTTATTTTAGGGGTATTTATGAAACAAAATAAAAAGGTCTTAAAATACTGTCCAAATTTTCATAAAATAGTTAATTATGCTTATTCTGAGGATGATTATATTTCAGCAAGATTAATAACAGTATTTCAAGAATATGTTTTTGCAGTTGATTTAACTGATCAACAACAAATAAATGTAATAGAAATACTTGATAAAACTATTACTAAATATATTGATGATTATTTTTTTAGAAAAGAAATGAAAAATAGTTTGAAGGAATTAAAAATAAAGAAAGATGAAAATATCATGGAGTCAATTGTTAGTTATATAATAAAAACTTATAATCGTTATGAGGAGGATTTTACGAGAAACATTTATATTTCTCGCTGGATATAGAAGAAAGGGTTGGTTAAGTGAATAATTTAGAAACATTTGAAATTAGGGAAGAAAAACCAGTTAAAAATGTAGTTAAGAAATCAAAAAAAACGGTGCCTAAGTATAAACCACTTATCGTTTTAGGTGTCTTAACTTTTTTAACTATTAGCTTATACTTTATTTATAACAATACTAACTATATAAAGCCGATTGTTAATGCTGTACTTAAGCCTGATTCTAATTCGAAAGATGTTGTAAGTAAAATTCCAGTTCCAATATTAAATGAAGTTATTTATGAATTTGGCAGCACTTTAGAAAAGAACAATGATGTCTATGTTAGTAATAGTGGAGAATTATCAGATTTAAGCCTTAATTTAGAAGCTATACCTGTTGATGAATTTGATAAATTAGATGTTATAGGTGAATTTGAATATAAAGTTATTTACATCTTAAAAGAATATGTTGGAAAAGTAATAGTTAGAGATACAACTCCTCCAACCGTCGTGACAAAAAATGTGTATGTAGCAAGAGGGTCTGAACCACTGAAACCAGAGTTATTTATTCGAAGTATTACTGATTTATCCAAACAATATGTTTCAGAAATTACTAATCTAAAAGAATTAAATTTAAACAAAATGGGTGAATATAACGTCACAATTTCAGTTAAAGATATTAATGGTAATGAAACAACTGTAACTCCTAAACTTTTTGTTCTTTCTTCAGAATATTCTAATACATATAAAATGCAAGACTTAAACGTCTCTTATAATGATAAAAACGATCAAAATTGGGACAAAACTATAACTGAAAAATTTCAGTCAGCTCTGACTTTAGATTCAGCACTATATAAAAATGCTTTAGAAAAAATGCAGACCTTTAATTGGGCTAAAAAAATCGAAGAACTTTACCCAGGGTCCCAGATTAATAGTCAAGAAGAATTGACATTATATAATCAAAATGACTTGATTGTTGGCCTTACTAAAAAAGTTAATTTAACATATAATAGTGAAACTAAAGATTATTATTTAAGTTATTAAAACTTACTTAGAAAAATAGTTGAGTAAGTTTTTCTTTGGTTTAAATACCAAATTAATAAGAAAAAATAATAGCGAAGAGACTAAACAAGTCAATAATGAAGCAATAAAATATGAAGTAAGGTTAATAATCATTTTATTAAAAACAGTTTCATTTATTAATAATAATAACAAGTTATTTAAACCTACAAAGATTAATACAAAAAGAATAATTGAAATCAAATAACTTATTACATAAGTAATCGTTTTTGGGGCATATTTTTTTAACGAATTTATTAGAGCAATGATAGTTCTTTGTGATACGTAATAGCCCGATAAAAAGAAAAATAATTTTAAGAGATCAGGGTAAGAAAAATAAATTCCTAAGAATGTTGTATTTTTGGGAATAAAAATAAAATCTAAAGATGCTCGGTAGTAAAAGGTTGATTCATTACTCTTGAACATCGAACTAAGCGAAAAAATAAAAAGAAATAGCAAGAAACATCCAATAACCAATTTATGACTTTTAATTACAGTTTTGTCAGGTAATTTATAAGCCATATAAGCAGTAGTTAAAAATATTAAAGGTAAGGTTAAAAACCCATTATTAAAAAACATATGTTGATTAATATCAGAATTTTTTCCAATCAAAACATAAGTACAAATTATTAAAATTAATAAAACCATTGTTAAAAACGTTTTTTTGTTATCTTCCATCTTACCAACTCCTATTATAAATTTAACATATATATTACTATTTAACCATAAAATATTGATTATATTGACGTTTTTGATATAATATAAATAGTAAGGGTGATAGGATGATAAAATATAAAAGGAATTTATTATTATCAATTTTGACTGTATTTGCTTTTGGTGCGGTTATCGGGATTTCTTATGCTTATTTTAGTATAAAAACAATCGGTAATGAAACTGCTAGTACCTCTTTAATAAAAACAGCATCAAAAGAAATTCAATATACAGATTTAACAATATTAGAAAATGCAAAGATGGAACCAGGCTGGAATGAATCTAAAACAATTATTGTTGAAAATTTAGGAACAAAGACTCTAACATATAACATGGTCTGGCAGACTATAACAAATAATTTATCGCGTAAACAAGACCTAGTAATATCCTTAACTTGTTCATCAAATATCGCAGAAAATACTTGTAGTGGTCTTAGCCAAACACAGGTTTCCAATACAGGAACAAATATGCCTATCATTAATAATATCCCGATTGCAGTCGCGGAAAAACATACTTATGTTGTAACAATCAAATATTTACTACAGAGTGAAGATCAAAGTATTGATATGAATAAAACAGTTAATGGTAAGTTAGGAGTAATTGAATAAGAATTTGAACGGAGGTATATTAATGAAGAAGAAGTATATAATTTCCATTATTGTTTCTTTATTATTTATCCTGGCGCTAATTCTTTTTTTTGTTATTTTTTCTCCAAAGAAAAACATTGAAGTTAAATTTTTTCAAAATAGTACTGGTTATTATGCTGAGATAAATTACAATGGAACCAAAGCTAATAAATATAAATTATTTGTTAAAAGCCAATCTAAATTAATTGTTTTTGAAGAGGAAACAAATAAGGAAATAATAAAACTAGATATTTTATCTCCAAATAATGGAAATATTTATCAAATTATTGTAATTGGTTATGATTTAGAAAATAAACCCATTTATCAGTCGAATGAGATTGATTTTTTGTGGGATACAGCAACCTTTGATCGAACAGGTGATTATGTAATTAGTAAAACAAAAAATCATATATTGAAAATTAATGGTCAAATCGCTAAGGGAACAAAAGTGGTCTATAAAAAAGGCAAACAAGAAATCGCAACTTCAACAATAGTAAATAATCAAACAACTTATCCTGATGTAATATTTAATTATGATAAACAAAAACTAACGGCTTATATAATGGAAGATGAAGCAATCATAGATAAGAAAAACTTATATATAAATATCAATAAAATATCGCCAGTTAAAATTGTAAATCCTTTAGCTAATAAAGAATATGTAGTTGATAATTACTATATTAGATTTACTGGTGGGGAAAATGCTAATAAATATGAACTAGTTGTTAAAGAGGGAGACATAGATATTTACAAGACAGTAATTAATGATTCTAAACAATTTTTTGTTGATGCAAAATTATTTAAACCAAATAAAGCTTATATATTTATTGTTAAAGCCCAATTTGATGATTATTATGATTTAGAACAAAAAAATGAATTGGGAATTATTACTAGAAATACAAATTATGTTTGGCCAGTTCATACCAATCGACATTTTTATGTTGATTATGGAGAAAAAATTGAACTGGGTAATGTCTTGAAAAATGTTAGGGTTATTTATACAACCGATGGAACTACACCATCAAATACTAATGGAACACTATATACTGCACCTATACCAATTATTTCCAATATGGAAATAAAAGCTATTGCTATTAATAACAAAGGCGTAAAAAGTGTTGTTTCGACATTTAACTACAAAATAGGTAAAAAACAAATATCAATTTATCTTAGTCCTTCAAGTCAACCAGGTAACTTAGGTCATAAAAAAACCACTTATACAAATGAACGAGCAATTATGAATAGATTAACAGACCTTTTAGAACCGATGCTTCATGAAAAAGGTTTTATTACTTATCGAAATAATCCAGTAAAAGAAGATATAATGAAATTTATTCATGAAAGTAGAAGATATAAAGTAGATTTGCATATGCCGATTCATAGTAATGGTAGTCGTAATCATAACGTTTCAGGAATTAAAGTTTACATTGATAATGAAAATATTCCATCATATTCCCTTGCGCATATGGTTCAACAAGGGTTGGTTAGTATTTACTATAACAAATTAAATCCAAATAGCTTTGTTACTTATTCAAGGGGTAGTTTAGGTGAAGCTAGGCCTGTTAATATTCCATTTGGCATCTTCTTAGAAATTGGCTATCACGATGATTATTATGATGCAATGTGGTTAATGAGTAGTTTAGAAGATATTGCCAAAAGTTTAACTAAATCTTTAGCAGATTATTTTGGCTATTAATTAAATAAGAAAATGTATTTTATTAAGATATAAAATAGGTTATAATATAATTAAGAAAGAAGTGAAAGAATGGAATCAAAAACCAAAAAAATCATTACAACTTCTGTTATTTCAATAGTCATTGTCGCAGCACTAATCGGGGCATATTTTCTAGGAAAAGGCGCAATTAAAGATCCGATAGACAAAAATAGTTCAAGTTCATCAAGTAGTAGTAGCTCAAGCTCATCAAGCAGCAGTTCGAGTTCATCTAGTAGTTCAAAAAAAGATGAACCATCATCAATCAAAATCCAAGTTAAGCAAGATGGATATTACGATATTAGTAAAAAGTGTGAAAAACCAAGTAAAGGTAAAATATGTATTATTAATATTAAAAATGATGTTGATGAGTATGAAGTAAGGTTATTAGCAACCGCGAATGATTCAGATCCAAATATGTATGATTATCGTTCATTTGCTGTTAATGGGATTAACATTGTTGAAGATGATTATCAAAGGATAGGTGGGTTTACAGCAATAAAAGATCTAATCATTGTTGATAGTTATTGTACGAACTGCGGTGGGTTATCAGCATTATTTCCTGAAACTGTTTTCATCAATGGAGTTGGTGATGAGTTATATAAAATAAGTGATTTAAAATTCAAAAACGGCTTTGTATTTGAACAATATGGAATTGAAAAAGACAAAATAATTATTTATACTAGTGCAGTTGGTTATTTAAGTGATATGGAGCCGAGCTATGATTGTTATTTGAATAACACTAATACAGGTGAAAAAGGTGCAGATGGACAACATGCAGTTAATGGCAAAAACTACGATAAATATGCTAAAGCTGTTGCCAAAGAAGAATATGTTGTTGAATATTTAGGCAAAGGTTTATTTTCCGAACCAAAGAGAAGAAAAGAATACAAATTTGGTGACTTATATACTAAAGAATATTGTATTCAAGAATATAAGAGATTTGAAAAAGAAAGCAAAGAGTGGGGTTATTAATTTGACATATTGATTAAATATGTTAAACTTAATGAGAAATCGCTGATGAAGGCTAAGTAATAAATAGTTTTTATTAAGAGACTTAGTGGTTGGTGCAAACTAAGTAAAAATATTTATGAAATCTACCTTTGGAGAGAGTTAATAAACTCCGGTGTTAAGCCGTTATCAAAATTAAGTATTATCAAGGATGGTACCGCAAAACTATTTGCTCCTTTTAGGCAAGTAGTTTTTTTATTAGAGAGGATGAGGTAAATGATTGATATTAAATTAATAAGAGAAAACAGAGAGTTAGTAAAAGAAAACATTAGAAAGAAGTTTCAAGATAGTAAATTACATTCGGTTGATGAAGTTTATGAGCTTGATATTAAATATCGTGAATATAAAACTAAAGCTGATACTTTAAGAAGTGAAAAAAATAAATTGAGTGAATCAATTGGTTTATTAATGCGGGATAAAAAAATTGATGAAGCAAATAAAATTAAAGCTGAAGTTGCTAAAATAAATCAAGAAATATTAGATATTGAAAAAGAAGAGTTGGATTTAGAAGCTAAAGTTAAAGAAATAATGATGACTATTCCTAATATTATTTCTGATGATACACCACTAGGTAAAGATGATACAGAAAATGTTGAGTTACAAGTTTATGGAGAAAAAACAGTTCCTAAATTTGAAATTCCGTACCATACAGATATTATGGAAAGTTTAAATGGTTTAGATCTTGATAGTGCAAGAAGGATAAGTGGTAATGGCTTTTACTTCTTAGTTGGAGATATTGCGAGATTGCACTCAGCAATTCTTACTTATGCTAGAGAGTTTATGATTGAAAAGGGTTTTACTTACTGTATTCCGCCATTTATGATTAGAAGTGAAGCAGTAGATGGAGTCATGAGTTTTCAAGAAAAATCTAATATGATGTATAAAATTGAAGATGAAGATTTGTATTTAATAGGTACAAGTGAACATTCAATGATTGCTAAGTTTAAAGATCAAATTTTAGAAGAGAAAAATCTTCCTTATATGATGACAAGTTATTCACCGTGCTTTCGTAAAGAAGTAGGAGCACATGGTATCGAAGAACGGGGAGTTTACCGTGTTCATCAATTTGAAAAACAAGAAATGATAGTTGTTTGTAAACCAGAGGACAGCGAGAGTTGGTATGAAAAAATGTGGAATTACACAGTTGAGATATTTAGAAGTTTAGATATACCTGTTCGTACTTTAGAATGTTGTAGTGGCGATCTTGCCGATCTTAAATATCGAAGTGTTGATGTTGAAGCTTGGAGTCCAAGACAACAAAAATTTTTTGAAGTTGGAAGTTGTTCAAACCTTACTGATGCTCAAGCCAGAAGATTAGGAATAAGAGTTAATGCTGATAAAGAAAAGTATTTTGCTCATACACTAAATAATACAGTAATCGCTGCACCTAGAATGTTAATTGCTTTTTTGGAAAATAATCTCAATGAAGATGGAACAATTAATATTCCAGTTACTTTAAGACCATATTTAAATAATCAAGAAAAATTGGGCTAATAAAAAACCACCGATTGGTGGTTTTAATTTGGTTACTTATTTAGTAGTCCGCCCCATTCAACAAGTGTAAAGCCTTTTCTTTCAATTTTATCTAGTTTTTGCGGAATTAAATCAATTGGTGATAATAACCCTTTTGCTTCTAAGAACACTCTTATTACTGTATCTGGTTGTGGATTAACTCTTAATGGAGCTAACTCATTCATTTGCTCTTTAGTAAACCAAGCAATTTTAATATAAGGAGTTTTTGGTAAATTATTTGTCCAAAATTCCATAAAATCATTTACTTCTTTTTTATTTAATCCTTGAGCATATAAATCTTTTTCAATAGTACTAAATAAATTTTCTTGAGTTACTACTTTACCAACATTGTATAATTTTGGATATTGACCATAACCGAGTCCTTCCCAAAATAATGAATCATATTTTTTACCATTATATGTTAATTCACCATTTGGTTTAGCATAAACATTTTTCCAACCATTTTTTGGATATAAAGGATCACTAATTGTTACATTAGCTCCAACAGTAACATTTATTTTACTTTCAACTTCTGGATATAAATAGATCACAGGTTTACCGCATTCACCACCAGAAGCATATTTTCTATTTAGAAGAATTCGCCAGTTACCAAGTACATCTTTATAAGTAATTGCCGATAAATTATTTTTATATTCATTATAACTAACCTCTACTGTTTCTTCCTTGACTGGGTCATATGTTGTCCCATTTTCTATGTGTAAAAGTTTTAATATTGAATCATCATTTATTTTATAAATTTTAGAATCATTCCTTGTCTTAGCAATTTCTACTCCCTTATTAGTATCAAAATTATTAATATAATAACCAGAACCATGTGGATTTGCTGAGCAATGATTTGGGGAAAAATAATTCCAAGTCAATGATGAATTTTTTTCATCTTGCCATTCAATATTTAGTGTTTGATCATCATTTAGTGTTTGATCATTATAAGTGTAATAATGGATAACTGATTTATCACCATTAATGAAAACATAGCTACCATCAAGGATGTTTTCATTATCAACTAGCGCGACAGTTTCTTTATAAAGTGTTCCATTATTAATATCAGTTAATTTTTTTGTTGACTTTATTTCTTTATTAGAACTATTATCAAGAATATAATAATCTACAAATTCAAAATTAACATTCTCATAAACAATAGTTTTTGGGTAACCAATTTCTGGAATTGTAATATTTCCCTCTTTATTAACATTAGCCATTAAACAAATATTATCCAAATCTCTGGCTACTGTTTTTATATTACCAGATTTGTTAATAATAAAATAATTATAATAGTGCCCGCTATCATCAAACCATCTGAAATCTGCTCTAATTAATATAGAATCGTCATTTAAAGTTGCAACATTAGTATATTTTTCAACATTAGAGCAAGTATTATTTTCCTCATTTTCAATAATAAATTGTTTTTCAGGTTTGTATTTTGTGTTATTCCAAACTTTTATTGAATAGTCCGTTTTATTTATTTGTTTGCTACTTGAACTATGATTTTCACTTTCCTTTTTATTGCCCACTATTGTTAGTAATATTATTACCATTACTACTAATAATATTGCTAAAATTACTATGATAATATTTTTTGTTTTTGCCTTGTTATTTTCAATATTTGTTTCCATTTTCTCTCCTTTTTATCTATATGAGCCAAATACATGCGATGTTGTTTCTAGTGTTGTATCATTTTTTGCGCTTTTTGTTTCTTTATATAGCCTCCATTCCAGATTATTTATTTTAGCATATTCTTGTGTAATAAATAAACACTGGGGACAGTCCACTTCAATCGAATTATTTTGATTAAATGAATTTTCTTTAATGGTTTTTTTACCTAATAATTCAATTGTTCTTTTATCTTGTTTAATCATTTCGGCCAGATTTACAAAGTGAGAAAAATCGACCGAGGCAATAATTAGGCAATTATCAGTGCATATTTCTTTTAGATATTTATTTAGACTATTTAATTCGACAAATGGGACCCTGCTACCAATTACTAAGGTGACTATTTCTGCTTTTGGAAAATTATTATTAACATCACTTATTTGTGAATTAATTGAGTGATCATTTTTAACTGTTTTTGCACCCTCAATAAATGTGTCATTAAAATACTCTGGTATTTTTAAGAAGTTTTTTAAAGATTTAGTATTGGTTGTCCAATCTTCTAATGAATAAGTAATTTTACTTTGATTTTTACTAAAATGATCAGGCCCAATCACTATTACTTTATTAATAGTATCAAAATTTAATTTTTTTTTAAGACTTCCCAGTATTGTTGTTTAACATTATTTACAACATTATGGTGGGGAACTACAATTGCAGCGATGTTATTGTTACTTTGATTTTCATTTAATCCAACTAAATTACTGCCTATTTCTTTGACTTTAACATTTTCATCCATTCTAGTTATAACCTTATAAGCATCATCATATATTTTCTTAGAATTTGGTAATAAAGTATTATTTATTTCTGTAAAAGGCATTATTTTAAAATTACGGTAATTAGAACTCATCAAAGTATAAATTAGATCTACTTCGGGATCTTTTATTTCGATTTTATTTGTTTTTAAATCTTTGACTATTTCTAAACCTACTAAGGCTCCAGTAAGTCTTGCAGTTGTTGTTTGGGCTGAAAGAAAGTTTCCTAAAGAATACATAACTAAGGTGTTATCAATTCTAGTAATAGGTTGTAAAACATGGGGATGATGACCACAAATTATATGAACGCCTAAACCAGCTAATTCCTTAGCAGTTTGAATTTGATATGTACTTGGATTATGTGAATATTCTACTCCCCAGTGAATTGACACAATAATAACATCGACTTTGTCTTTAATTGATTCAATATCTTTTTTTGCTTGATTATAGCTATATTCATTTACTCTAATTAAATTATTAATTGGTTTGATATTATTAACTGATGTATAAGAAATCATCGCATATTTAATATCATTTTTTTCCATAATCATAATATCATCAGCGTTTTCTTTTTTATTATAGCCATGCCACATTACATCAGTTTCTTCCCAATAGCTAATTGAATTAAGAGTGCCTTTTTCACCTTTATCAATTGAGTGGTTATTAGCTAAGGCAACAATATTAAAACCAGTATCAAGCATCGCATCACCTACTTCTTTAGGTGAATTAAATCTAGGATAACCAGAAAAACCATAACTTTCGCCGGCAAATACCGTTTCTTGATTATAGAAGGCTAAGTCATATTTCTCAATAATTGGTTTGACATACTTTAACTGAGGTCTAAAGTCATATCCATCATCAGTTTTAGCATCTTTATATATTGCTCCATGAATTAATGCGTCTCCAGTTGCCACAAACTTTAAGCTTGCAAATTCGGGTTTGGGAGCTTCTGAACTACTTGGTAAATCTTTACTTGATGAACCAACATCTGTAGTTTCTTTCTCCTTTTTACTTAAATATAATTCGTTAACTGAATAATAAGCTAAACCCACTACAGTTAATATTATTAAAACAGCAGTAATAAATCTTTTCATAATCTCACTCCTTACTTATCTATTTACTATTATACCTAATTAGTTTGTTAAATGCATTAGTTTTGTTGACATTCTTTAACATAAAAATAATTATTTTAAATTAATTACAATAATAAAATGTTATAATTACTGTAGGAACGGTGTGATTTGAATGAGAACAGAAGAAGATGTATCATTATTCTTTACTCAAATAAAAACAGCATTCAATGATACTAAGGAAAAATATGATCAAAGGCAAGCTTTAGGCGGAATAATTTCTTATTTTTTAAAAAGAAATGTTTCTTTTATTACAAAAATATCTAATCGGGAAAATTTAATCAAATATACAGAAGAAGAAATTTGCTATGCTTTGGTTGAACACGTAATAAAAAGGGCTGGTTATTATAAAACATTAACAAGAATTAGTGATTTACCTGATGTTGATGAGTGTAAGAGTCACAAAGAAGCATCGAGAATAATTATTAAATTATTAATTCAATATTCTCAAGCAAAAAACCGAATTACATTTGGTGATATAAATAATGTTGTTAAAACAATCATGCTTCACGATAACTTAAGAAAATATTTGTCTAATCAATTAATAAGTGATTTATTTATTAAAGAAATCGAATTAGATGAAGAATATATGCCCTTTCAAATTGTTTATATGACCCTTGATGCCGAAGAAAAAAAAGCTGACTTGGATGGTAATAAAATTTTAGAATTTATTCGAAAAGACTTTTTTAAAAATAAAGAAAAATATTGATTTTACTCAATATTTTTTTTGTAATATTCTAATATTTTAATATCTCTTAAAACCATAAACTTGGTCCGATAGACATTATCGTATTTAGAACCTATTAGGTTATTTAAATTAGAGGTCATTTTTTCTATTGCTTCCTCAATACTTAACCAAGTAAATTCAGCGCCCTCATCTTCTTCTTGTTTGGTTAGATTTCTTTCCTCCTTAGAAATAGTCTTAGCAACAAAAATGTGTGATATTTGTTTAAAATTTTCTTGAGATTTATCTTCAATTATTGTTCCTAATTTAGTAATTATTTTAATATTATAACCAATTTCTTCTAAGCATTCTCTTTTAAAAGCTACTTCTACATCTTCGTTAGGGTCAACTCCACCACCTGGTAATTTATATTCATTTTTGTGTTTTTTAATAAAAACAGCAATTTTACCCTCTTTATTAAAGACAATTCCTCTAGCCCCAGTTCTAATTTCTGGTTCCTCATTATTTTCTTTTTTAAAAATATTGAAATCATCATCAGTAATAATGGCTATTTCTTGCATTTAATCACCTACTTAACTAATTATAACTTAAAATACTTTTTAAACCAATTTTTTTTATTAGCTAAACGATTAATCATCATTGCTGCAGCTGAGTCTCCGGTCACGTTTAAAAGTGTTGCCGGCGGGTCAATAATAGCGGCAATTATGGTTAAGATAGGTAAGGCCGCGATAGGAAATCCCATCATGGTAATAATAAACATCTCAGAGATAGTTCCACCACCAACTGGTACAGCTGAAACTAAAAGAGTGGCTACTAACGATACTACTAGGATTTGACCAAGGCTAGCATTAGTTTGAAACAAATAGACTAAAAACATTATTTTAAATACACTTCCTAAATTTGAGCCGTCTTTATGAAAACTTGTTCCTAATGATACAGTAGTATTTGCAATATCATCAGATATTCCCATATCTTTTACGGACTTTATATTTACAGGAATACTCGCAGCTGAAGAACAAGTAGCAAGAGCTGTAATGCTAGGTGGAATAATGTGTTTCCAATATTTTTTAACTCCTTTTTTACCATTACCTATAAATGCATATAAAGAATAAATAAAAAAATAAATAAACAATGCAGAAAGAGTATAAATAATGAATACTTTAAAATAGCCAAGAGCTATTTCTTTTCCAAAAGTTCCTATTAAAGTAGCAAAATATGCTCCTAGCCCAATCGGTGCATAATACATAATTATTTTAATAAATTTTTCTACTACTGTATTCGCACTATCTAAAAAATTTAGAAATGCCACTGATTCTTCTTGAGCCATTTTAATCGCAATCCCAATCATGATTGAAAATAAAATTAAAGCAATCATATTTTCATTGGTGAATAATTTACTAAAACTATTTACGCTAATCATATTTACTGTTCTTTCTAATAAATTCAATTCAACTTTTTCCTCTTTTAGGTTCACATCTAATGTTTCTACAATCTTTTTACTATTAACCTTATCAACTAAAGTTACTCTTGTACTAGCAATTCCAACTAGGATACTAACAAGAGAAGTAATAATAAATACCAAGATGATTGAAGTCACAATTTTACTAAATCTTCTTGGATGTTTTATTTTGCCAATCGATGTTGTGATTGTTAAAAATATTAAAGGAACAATAATTGTCAATAATAAATTTAAAAATAAATCGCCGAGTGGTTTAATAATAATTATTTTTTCTTTAAATATTAAACCAAGTAATCCTCCGATCATTATTGCCATTAGTAAAACAATTGATGATTTGTATGTTTTCCAAAAAATTTTCATAAATCTTTCCTTTCTAACTCTAATTATAAATATTATAATTAATTATGTCTACATTAGATAGTTCACACTAGTCCACATATGATATAATTTTATTATGAAGAATAATTATCTTAAAATGAACAATAATAAATATTTATCTTTAGGAAATCTCTTTAATTTAATTAAAGAGACAGCAAGGAATAAGTCTAGTGCAATGCAATTAGAAATTTTTTATGCAATATTCAATATTAATAACATCAATAAAACAACTGTCAATAACTACTGTACAGGTTATAGGGCAATAAGTATTTTATATAAACAAATATATCTTGATTTAAATGAGAAATACAAAGAAAATAAATTAATATTTATTGATATTGTTTTAAAACTATTATCTATTTTAAATGAGAATGTCTACATAAAAGATAACAATAGTTTAAAATTAATTAATAGTAATAATAAACTAAAAGAATTATGTAAAAAACTTTATAATATAGCTAGTAATGATCCATCTGTAAGCCAAGATTTTTTAAATAATGTTAACAAATTATACTTAGCAAATAATTTATATGAATGTTTAATTAACTATTTAAACTATACTATTTTAGAAAATAAGCAACCAAGATATATTAATAAGATTAAAATATCTACTAATAAAGAAGAAATACAAGAATATTTGAAAATCAATTTATATGAAGGAATAAGCTATATTACATCTTTAAAAGAATTAGCTAATAAAAATAATATGTATGCGAATGCCGAGTTAGGTTCCCTAGAATTTAGTGGACTAATTACTGGTAAAATAAATTATGATGATTGTTATAATTATTATTTAAAGTCTGCAAATAAGAGTCATCCTAAAGGTTGTTGGATGGTCGCTAATTTAATCTATACAAAAAGAGTTAAGAAGGATTTTAATACAGCATGGAAATACTTAAATAAAGCAATAGAGTTAGGCAGCATCGCGGCTTTAAATACAATGGGTAATTGTTATTTAAATGGTAATAATAAAGATAAAATAATTGATTTAAATATTGCTATTAAATATTATGAACAAGCAAGTGAATATGGTTATGTATTTGCTTTAAATAATCTAGGTAAAATATATGAGAGTATTGATAAAGAAAAAAGTATTCAGTACTATAAGTTAAGTGCAGACTTAAATAACAGTTGGGCATTAAACAAAGTAGGAGAATATTACCGAATCAATAATGATTTAGAAACAGCATATATTTATTATTCAAAAGCCATCTTAGCCCCCTATCAAGAAGTTTGTTATTATGCATATTATAACTTAGCTAAATACTATTATTTAGAAGGCAATAAAAAATTAAATATTGAAAAAAATCTTAATAAAGCAAAAGAATACTTAACTATTGCAAGTAATAATAACGTCAAAGAATCTAAAGAATTATTAAATAAAATAAATAATATGTTAAAATAATAATAGGAGTGAGTATGAAAAGATTAATAGCCTATACATCTATAATATTTTTTTTGTTATAACCATCGCTATAGGTTTAACCTATTCTTATTATGTACCTAAAATATTAGGTAACCCTACAGAGATAACTACTAAGTTATCTAATAGAGGTGTAGAAGTAAATTATATAGATGGTTCAGAAATAGTAATTAATAATACAAAGACTACATTGACAAAAAATATTACGATAAAGAATAATACATCTAATCCAATAGATTATGTTATAAAATTTGAAGATGTAATAAATAACATAACAGATAAAGAAAAACTAACCTACTCATATACATGTACAGGTACTGGCTGTCAAAATAGAAGTAATCTAGTCGTGCCAAATACAAATGATGATTTAACAACGATAGTAACCTTGAATGCAAATATAACTCATACCTATCAAATAAACCTAACATATGAGGGTATACCAACAGGATCATTTTCAAGTAAAATAAATATTATAAAGCCGAATGTATTAATAGAAAGACAAGCGTGGGACTCAAAAGAACTATTTTGGAGGCAGGCAGGAAATATAAGTGAATTAACATTTGAAGATACAATCGACATACCCAGCGGATCAACATTTTGGGATGTATCTAAAAATCAAGATGAAAGTATAATGGCCTATATAATAGATGATGGACTTGGAACGAGCACTTATCATTTATACATTCAAAGTGAAGGAATTATGTATGCAAATCCAAATATGGGAGGTTGGTTTAATTTTATTCCTTCTACATTCAGTTATTTCTCGAAATTGGCTAAAATAAATAATCTTAATTTATTAAATACAATTTTTGTGAATGATATGAGTTACATGTTTTATAATGGTAGCTCTCTCACAAGTTTGGATTTAAGTTTATTTAATACTAATAATATAACCACTATGCGGTTGATGTTTGCTTATTGCAACAATTTAACCAATTTAAACCTAAGTCAGTTTAATACAAGCAACGTTAAAGATATGAGTTACATGTTTTCTAGCTGTAAAGTTCTCACAAGCTTGAATTTAAGCTCATTTAATACAAGCAATGTTTATTACATATATAATATGTTTTCTG
>CAZSDG010000006.1:0-5055 GCA_964605575.1 uncultured Muribaculaceae bacterium
AAACCGAAAATTCGGATATCGGCCAGGACCCCTATTTTCATATAGGCATTTATTTCTCCTAAGAACATTTTATAAATATCGCCTTTTTTCATTCCTATTGCTCTTAGAGTACCTACTTCTTTTATTCTTGATAAGAATGATGAACGAATAATTAAAAATATTTCAATAAATGATATAGCTAATATAACTATTGAGACAGTAATAGCTGATGCGACCATACTTGATCTTATGCGGGAATATTCTTTTTTGGCACTTAAATATGTTTCTTGAACACTTAAGTTTTTATTTCTCAGTTCACTTAAAGCTTGGTCTTTATCTTTAGGCATGATTGTTATTTGATTAGCAGTAGAGATTAAACTATATTTAATTGTCTCTTCATTAACTAATTTATGATTAATATTACTCTTTGTTTCATAATAACCTACAACTATTAATTTAGTATTATTTATTTTAGTTTCAATTTTTTTATTTAATGGATAGATAAATCTATCATTATAATTAACGATAACTTCATATGGATTTTCTGGATATTTACCTCTTTTTAAGGTTATATCATCGTTAAATAGTTGATAATCATATATTCCTGCTTCAGGCATGATTGGTCTTTCTGGTTCATATGGTTTAGATGACATCATATCAAAATAACCAAAACTCTGATGGTTTTGCAATATATTGATCATTTGACTCTTATGAACATAAATATTTGGTGAATTAGTATTAGACACCCCAACTAGGATGTAATCACCAATAATAGGAATATTAAATTTATAGTTTAAGTAATCTTCTTCATTGGTTAAACCAACATGTTTATATGTATAATAATTAAATGAAGCTTTAAATACTAACGCATCAATAACTATTTCTTTTTCATTATTTGGCATTCTACCATAGATTAAATCTTCTTTTTTTAATAAGTTAACATCGGTAATTGAACCTGAAAATGATTCTTGAGCATTGATCGTTTGCAAGTATTTATTATGTCTAACAGTAAATGAAACTAAAGAGTTACCAGGTATAATATAATCAATACCTTTTAGACTTTCATACTCTAAGTAATCTTTTACATTAAAATTATTTTGTTCAACAGCTAAGTAATCTTTATTGACTTTAACAAACTTAGAATCATCTATATTAGTAATTCCAAAAATGTTACTTAGGGCAAATAAGATAAACATTCCTGATAGGAAGAAACCTAAAAGTAATAGTTTTTTAATTATTGAGTAATCGAATACTTTTTTAAACCCATTTATTATTAAAGTTATTGGGTTAAATATTGAAGTATATTTAATCTTAAATTTATTATTATCTAACTTAGTTAAATCAAAGTTATATTTTTCATAATCTTTTTTAGTTATTTTTTGATAATGATCATCAATTAATTCAATATTCGAGTTATTATCAATTACTTCTACTTTTTCTAATGAATCAGTTTTAATATATATATTATTATTAATTACAACTACTTCTAATTTTATCGGTTCTGGATTATTACCATAGTAATCAACTTTAATTTTATCTTTATTTAATTTATCATTATAGGCAAGATCTTTTAAATAGATTTTATTATCCATTTGGTAATCTAAATCATCGTGATGGTCATTATTATAATCACTCTCGATTTTACCATCTTTAATTTCAATTATTCTTGATGAATAAAAGTAAGCTAAGTCTTTTTCATGAGTCACTAGTAAGACTAATTTATCTTTAGAAATAGATTTAATAATATTCATAATTTCAATAGTATTTTTACTATCTAGGTTCCCAGTTGGTTCATCTGCTAGAATAATATCTGGATTTTTAACTATTGCTCTTGCAATTCCGACTCTTTGTCTTTCGCCACCTGATAACATTCCGGCTAGACGATTACGATAACGATAGATTCCAACTGTTTCTAAGACATAGTTAACTCTTAGTTTGATTTCTTCTTTATCTTTAATCCCGATCATTTTTAAAACTAAAGCAACATTTTCGTAAACTGTTTTATCATTAAGTAAATGATAATCTTGAAATATATAACCGATACTTAAATTTCTTATTTTATCTATTTTATTTGCAGATCTTTTCGTAATTCTTTGGTTATTAATAAATATTTGACCTTTATTAATCTTATCTAAACCACCTATTGTATTTAAAAGTGTTGTTTTACCACAGCCAGATGGACCTAGAAGCGCGACTAAACCAGTACTTGGAAATTCTAAAGAGGTATTGTTGATAACATGAATTTCATTTTTCTTATTTTTATTAAAATATTTATTAACATTATTTAACTTTATCATGATTAAACCTCTTCTCTATATGTCTTCATCGCGGATTTTTTAAATAGTTTTTTAGCAAATCTATTCGCGATTAAATAAGACATAAATAATAAGATTATGTATAAAACAATATAGTCTTTAAGTGAGAAAAAGTCTGTTAATTCTTTAATTGGTTGATAGACTATTATTTTATTTCTAACTAAGTAAACAAAAGTTAAGAAAGATATATAAGCTAAATTAAAGACTGTAAATAGTTCAATATCTAATAAGTTTTTTGCTACTTTTCTTGATGAACCGAGGATTCTAATTGTTGAGAAATAAATATTTCTTGATTTTAAAATTAGTTTAACTATAAAGTAAGAAATAAAGAATAATCCCACTGTTAATATAGCGATAAAGATAACTTGAATAATTTCACCTATCGCTCTAAATTCTTCAAAATAAGGTAATCCTAAAGTTTTTTTAACTTGGAGAGTTTCATAACCTAAGTCTTTAAGTTCTTGATCTGTTTCATCGATTTTATATGAATTTTCTACATATACTGAGGCTTGATAATAACCTTTATTAAATATTTCTTTTAAATCATCATTACTCATAAATATAGTATAAATATACTCATCATATTCATTTAATCCCAGTAGTGGTTTAATAGTTTTTTTAGTAAATTCTTTAGTAATTGTCCCTTCATAATCTTCAGTAAAGTATAAATGATTAAACTTAATATTTATTTTACTTTTTAAACAACGATAGTTTTTACAAAACATTTTCATGTTCTCTGAAACATAGACTTCTCCTTTAGGAATATTTTTATTACCAATAACTTTGTATTGATTGGAATAGGCTTCGCTTTTTAGAAGATGGTCATTAATTGTTGTTTCAGTATTTGTTATATTGACACTTTTTAAATATGCTGATTCTTTAACCACTTTTTCACTAGCAAATATTTCTTCTCTATAAGAATCTCCTGAATCGATTAGTTGAAGACCTGTAACTTTAACAGTTATACTTGTTTCACCGTTTATACCTTCATGATCAGCTAACTTATATTCTTTACCAATCATTTCAAGTCCTCTTACAGATAAGTCATAAAGTCCTTCATTTCCTCTTAAAATGACTTCATTTTCATTTTCTGGCATAGTTCCATAAGTAAGTTTGCCTTTAAAATTATCCAGTTCTAAAACATGACCATAATATGAAAATTCTTGGTTTTGAAGTGAAAAACGAGAATCGATTGCATAGTCATCTTTAACAAGATAATCGATATTATTTAGTTTGTTTATTACTTCATAATCAGCTTCAGTAAATACTTGATTATTTTTCTTCTTGATTAAGATTCTTTTATCAGATGTATCAGTAAAATAAGAACTGATCATTACTGAATTTTCATCAAAACTCTTTTTCTTTAAACTAGAATATTGCCCAAAAATAGCTAAGATAAGAAATAAGAAAACTGCAAATAAAAGTAAAAATTTAGGGATTAAATTAAAAGTATTTCTTAATCCTATTCTAAATTTATTGAAAAATTTCATATCTTTATAATCCATCGATTTTGCTTCAATATCTGAAGCTATCTTTTTAATCTTTTTATCTTCTAAGATTTTTCCATCATGCATTTTAATCTTTCTTGTCGCATATTTTTCTACTTGTTCATAGTTATGGGTTACTATTACAACTAATTTATCTTTAGATAAGTTATGGAGTAATTCTAAAACACTTGCCGATGATGCTGAATCTAGGTTACCAGTTGGTTCATCCGCGACAATTATCGATGTTTCTTTAATTAATGCTCTGGCAATCGCGACTCTTTGTTTTTGACCACCAGATAGCTTTGAAGCTTTAGTATTTTTAAATTTAGTTAACCCTACTTGATCAATTATACTTAAAACTTTTTTCTTAACTTCTTTAGATTTAAAGCCATTTAAAAGTAATACTAACTCAACATTTTGATAAACAGTATAACTATTAACTAAATTAAAATGTTGGAAAATATTACCAATATATTTCTTTCGATATTCTTCAAAGTCTGATTCACTATAATGGCTTGTTTCTTGCCCATTTATATACATCTCGCCTTCTTCATAAGTATCAAGACCAGATATAACATTTAAAAGAGTGGATTTCCCACTTCCTGATTCACCTGTGATAACGACAAATTCCCCCGCGTCAAGATCTAAGTTCACTTTCGTAAAACCACTCGCGACATTACCTTTATTATAATAAAATTTAGAGACATTTTTTAACTTAATCATGTTCTCACCTCTATTGTCAATTATACTAGTCTTTTAGGAAAATAACCACACTTTTGGCATAACTCTTCAACTCTTATATTATTTTTAAAATTATTGACCATCTTGACTACTCTTTCTTGATTTAAGACCTCATTTAAATCATCATGATAAATGTTACCTAAATTGATGATGCCACTTGCATCTAAACAACAAGGAATAATTGTTCCATCAACTAATATCCCAAAATGGCTACTAAGTCCATAACATTTACCACTTTTATTACTAATTTGATTATTTAAATCAGGCCAAATAAACTCTTGATCGATATTTAAAAATACTTTGTCTGTTAATTTGGTATTTAAGTTATTTAAATCTATTTTTGTGCTATAAATGTTTTCTAAATGTTTTATTATTTTTTCTTGATTAGGATTATTAACCCATAATCTTAAAGAAAAGAAAGTATCTGGTAATTCATTTATTTTATTAATTATATTATTTAAATAATCAGATAATGATAAGTTATACTTATCATTAAAACTATGTAGAGAGATATTAATTTGTCTAATATTTTT
>CAZSDG010000006.1:5155-28840 GCA_964605575.1 uncultured Muribaculaceae bacterium
TTCTTTTGTAGAAGTATTATAAAGATAATGAGGTAGGAGTTTTACATCAGTATATTTTTTATTACCTTTTATAATTAAAAATACTATTAAAGCAATAATAATAACTATCAAGGCAATCGCCCGATAATTAACTTTTGGTTTTTTCTGTTTTTTCATATATATTCTCCTTTAAACATTTTATTAAATTCAAGTGGGATACTCGCTTCAAAAATTAATTCTTCTTTGGTAATGGGATGAGTAATTACCAATCTATTAGCATGAAGACCTAACCTGCGTAGAGGACTAGTTTTAGCTCCATATTTTTTATCACCCATAATCGGGTGTCCTAGATCACTAAAATGAACTCTTATTTGATTCTTTCTACCTGTTTTTAAATTTATTTTAATTAGAGAATAACCTTTACTTCTTTTTAAGACTTCATACTCAGTAATTGCTAATTTACCTGATTGATCTTTAGTAGAATATACTTTTAAGGTTTTATTTTCTTTTAAGTATGATTTAATTATATCTTTATTCTTTTCTACTTTTCCTTCAGCTACAGCAATATATTCTCTTATTACATTATCATTATCCCAATTAGCTTGTAATAACTCTTTAATACTCCCTGTTTTAGCAAATAAGACGATTCCTGATGTATCTTTATCTAAACGATGAACAACAAATATTTTATTAGATTTATGTTTCTTTTTAATATATGTATAGACTTGATTAAATAATGTTTTTTCCTTTTCTTTAGGAGTAGAAACTGTTAATAAGCCACTTGGTTTATTAACAACTAATAAGTCTTGATCTTCATAAATAATATCTAATTTTTTATTTTTCATTAATTATCTCAATAATTTCTGTTAGATCTGTTTCTAATCTTGTAATAATTTTTATTTCATCATCCACTTTTAAAAATGGCAAAATATTTTCTGCTACTTTAAGAGAAGCGCGATATTTTTTATTATTTTTATCAATAATATAATAATATGTATTACCTTCAATAGTTCCAGCTTTTATTACTGAAATAGTTATTTTATATTCTTTCTTTTCAGTTGCTCCACTATCTGGTGAAAAACTTCCTAAAAATTTATTAGCAGCTTTCTCAATACCTTCCGAAGCATCAGTTACGACAACTTTTTGATAATCAACAACATCAACAAATGCATACATTTTTACTAAACCAGCATTATCTTTTAGGCTAATTAAATATGTTGGTCGATCATTTAAGTTTATTAATAATGGAAATGAAGCCTTATATTTCATTTGTTGCACTTGACCTTCAGCTGAAGCCATTGCCGAGTATTCTTCTGCCCCTGGAACTGGATAGAAGTTTGTTTCTTTTGTTCTTAAGTTAGTTAAAATAAATCCTAAATTTGCTTCATCAGATGATATTGAAGTAACACCTGTATATAAATAGACATCATCATTCATTACTGTGTAGTTATAACCGTCCGTTGTTTGAACAACACCTTTTTGACCAAAGAAAGAATTCCACCAACCATTTTGATATTTACCATAATCGTCAAATTGTTCAATAATAAGTTCTGCTGCATAAACGTGATCTATCCATGATGGAACGTCCTTAGCTTCATATTTAACAGTCTCACCATTAACAGGATCAACTGAGATAATTCCAACAATATTTTTTCTTAGACCAACTCCAACATAATCAATAATTGGAATAATCCAATATGGTTTTCCTGTATTATCAATTTCAAATGAAAATTCTTCAAAAATTAAAGTTGGATATTTAAATCTAACATATCTTTTTAAATCATTACCAAATAAAGCTGAAGGCATGATTTTCATCCCTTTTTCTAGCTTAGTAAGCTTAGATTCTCCACTCACGGAATTAACTGTAATATAACCCTTTACCCCTTCTTTATTATTCGTAAAATATTTAATCCAACTTGCATATTCTAAAGGAGTAACTCTTAATATTTCATCATTATAATTTATTTGTGTATATAAATTAGAGACAGTAAATTGACTAACTAATTCTGGTAATTGTCCCATTACTCGGTCACCTAATTTATTACTAGAATCTTTATCTAATAATGGTAGTGCTTTAAAGTTAACTTGTTTAATATCTTCTGTAAATGTTTTATCTTTATTAACAGTTATTCTTTGAGCATAAGCCCTTGAATTAAATAACGGTGAATTTATTAAGTTAATAAAAATTAAAACAAATACAAATAGACTAACTGCTAAAATAAAATATTTTAAAAACTTAGTTTTAGGTTTATATTCCATTCTGCCATTTTTTAATTCAATCCCCCAAGGTACATTAATCATAAAACTAAATATTGTTAATAAAAATAAGTAACCATAAAATTCTGGGTTTTTTAAATTGATTGCTGGTAACATCATATAGTAAAGTAAAAAAGCAAAAAGAATACAAATTAATACTTTACCAATTCTCATTTTTTTATTATTTTCTTTCATAATTATCTCTCCATTTCTTAAAAAAATTATAACACATATATCTTGTATATTAAATATGATGATGGTATATTTAATATGGTTAGGGGGATTTATTATGTCATTAAATAAAGATATGAGAATCAGATTAGTTGAATATTTTGAGAAATTAGAAAGACCAACAAGAATGGGGAAATTACTTAAAGTATTCAAAATAAAAGAATATCAAAAACAAGGTTTTATCGATTTAGTTAATCAATTAGCTAAAGAAAATGTAATTAAACTTAGTAATGGATCAATTATTCCATTTTCTTGTACAGTTAAAAATAATGAAAAAGAATTATCAGAAGCAATGGTGATTGAGTATTTTGCTAGCAGAAAAAAACCGGTAACTCCAAGGATGATTATCAAAGACTTGGAGTTTTCTTGTGATAATAATTATGAAAAATTAGAAGCTATTTTAAAACAATTAGAAGTTAAGGGAATATTACTAAAAAGTCGTGATTCATATACTATTCTTAATGAAAATTCTTCATTGAAAGTCGGGGCGATTAAGATGCCGAAGACTGGAAATGGTTTTGTTGGTAGTATCACTATTGATGAATCTCGTTTAAATGGTTGCTTGCCTGGTGATTGTGTTTTAATTGATACAGTTAAAAATGGTTCAACGTGGTATGGAGAAGTAATAAGAGTAATTGAAAGAAACAAGTATCCCTCACCTTTTGTTTTAAGAAATGGTTCTTTAGTTCCCTATGGTTTTAGCTTTAATCGAAAAATTAATTTTAAATTAGATGATTTAAAAGGGATTAGTGATGGGGATCGTCTAGCCCTACACCTAGTTGAAAACCCTGGTGATAATACATTTAATATTAGTGAATATTCTTTGATTGCTAAAAAGGACGCGCCAGACATTGAAATTAAAACAATCGCGGTTAAATATGGTTACATTACTGATTTTAATCAAGAAGAATTAGAACAATTAAGAATGGTTATTGCTAATGCGGATAACTATGATTTAAGTAACCGAGTTGATTATCGTAATGAAACTTCAATAACAATTGATAGTATTACCGCGAATGATATGGATGATGCGATTGGATTCCAGATTTTACCAAATGGAAATAAACAATTAAGAGTTCATATTGCTGATGTTGCTCATCATATAAAAAAAGATTCACCACTTCATAAAAGAGCATTAAATAATGGCTTTACTGCTTATCTTAGAAGTGCAACTTTTCACTTATTTCCTGAAGAAATTGCGAATGGGATTTGTTCATTAAATGAAAAATGTGATCGCTTAACAAGAAGTTATGTAATTGAGTATGACGCTGATGGTAATGTTGTAAATTTTGATACTCATTTATCAATAATTAACTCAAAGATGAAAATGACTTATGAAGATGTTAATGAAATTTTAGAAAATGGGGGTTTGGTCCCTGGTTATGAACCATATATTGAATTATTAAATAATCTACATCAGTTATATCTTCAATTAGAAAATAAAAGAATTGAAAGAGGATTCCTAAATTTTGCTAGTAGCGATATTGAAATTGAAATTGACCAAGAAAATAAAGGAAAATCTTTTGTGACAAGAGAAGAAAGAACTGCCGAAAAAATGATTGAAAACTTTATGGTTCAAGCAAATGAACAAACCGCAATTTATCTTCATCACTTAGGAATTCCAACAATTAATCGAATTCATGAAGCACCCGATGAACAAAAAATTAAAAGTGCTGTCCATTTGGTTAATACCCTTGGTTATAAAACAAGACACTTAAGAAATGTTGATAATCCTAAGTCTTTACAATTTATTTTAAAACAGTTAGCAAACGAAAAAGAATTTCCAATTCTTTCTTTACTACTACTGAAAAATTTAAAAAAAGCTGTTTATTCAACCGATGAAGTTGGACATTATGGTTTAGCTCTTGATTATTACTTACATGCAACCGCGCCAATTAGAAGAGTTGTTGATTTAGAATTACAATACTTATTAAATAGTTTAGAAACAGACTTTGATTATTCATGTGAATCTTTAGTTAGCTTAGAAAAGTATTTGCAACAAGTAGCTCATCATGTAACAAGCAGAGAAGTTTGTTCAGACTGCGCTGAAAGAGAAGTTGTCGCGATGGAAATGGCAGCAGAAATGGAAAAGCACTTAGGTGAATACCGAAATGGAATTGTCGTTGATATTAGTGGATCGGGGATAATGGTTAGAACAACTGATAATATTCTTGGCCGCGTTAAATTTGAACAAGTTTGTGGAGGTAAATACAAACTTGATCGGGAAACAAAAACATTATCGTGCAAAAAATTAAATGATACGATTAGAATTGGTACCTATGTTAGAGTTAAAGTACTAAGTGCATCCAAAGAAAATAGAACAATTGATTTTGCAATTAAAGAAAGAACTGATAAAGCTAAAACCAAAAAATTAGATTCAAGACAAAAATAAAAGAGAATAAATTCTCTTTTTTAGTCTTTTAGTATATATACTTTATCTGCATCCCCTTGCATTGGATCAGATTCTCTCAAACCATTTGAATAGAAAACAATTGCTAAGTTACCAACTTCTAAATCTTTGGAAGTTGTTGGTTCATCAATTAATTGAAAAACCGTTTTTTCATTATAAGAAAATATTATTTTCCCACCACCTTCGATTATAAATGTTCCCTTTCCATTTTTATCATTAACTTCTAAAATTACACCAGTAACTTTTTGTTCGTTTTCTTGATTAGTTGAGCTAGGAATATCACTTGGTTTATCTTTATTATCTTGCTTATTGTTCATATTAAGAACAACTAAAAGAATAGTGACTAACACGCCAACAACCAATAATATGCTTAAATATTTATTTTGTTGATCTTTTTTATTTTTTTTCATTTCTTCACCTCTTATATATTAAAATTATTATAATCATTTAGAAATTGTTTAAACATATCCTTCAAATCAGTAAAGGCAAACATATTAATTGCTTCATCTAATTTAAAATATTTTGCCGCGGCTACTTCAGCATCTTGAATAATTATTTTATGACTTTTTGGTTTAGCAATAAAATAAACAACTTCCTTCATATAATCTTCTTTACTTTGATATGTAATTACATACCTATTATCACTAATAATCTCAACATCAATATTTGTTTCTTCTTTTGTTTCTCTAACAGCTGTTTCCTGTTCACTTTCTCCTTTTTCAACGTGGCCCTTTGGTAGCAACCAATTACCAGCTTCATTTTTTATCAAAAGTACTTTATCATCTTTAACAACTATACAACCACACGACTTTTCCTGTTTCATAAAATAATTCTCATTCCTTTCTTTATTTCTTTAAAACCATATTTTTTATAAGCATCTACAGCATCAATATTATAACACATTACATCTACATCTATTATAGAAATATTTCTTTTCTTAGACCATTTTATAGCCTCTTTAAATAATAAATAACCTATCCCTTGATTACGATATGTTTCTAAAACAAACATAGCTTCAATAAAAGCTTCTTTACTAATAAATATTTCATCTAATTGCTTTTCATAAATATAAATAAAACCGATTAATTCCGAGTCATTTTCCGCGACTAAAATAAGCGATTTCGGATCAGCAATTATTTCTTGATAATTACCATGAATAGATATATTATCAATGATATTATTAGAAAATCTTTTTTCAAATAATATTAACTTTGTAAATAATTCATCTAATTTTAATGAATCTGCTAATTTTAATTTTCTAACTTTTATTTTCAATTTTTCCTCCAAACAAATTATAACATGTATTACAATATGTTATACTAAAATAAATTTAGGGAGGTTTGTTTATGCCAGAAGATTTAGATGAATTATTTGTTGGTAGTTCAGAAGAAATGTTTATCCAAGAGATACTTAAGTACCCTTTACTTAGTCCCGAAGAAGAAAAAGAACTATTTATTAAATATAAAAATGGTGATGAAAGTGTTGTCGAAGAACTAATTTTAAGAAACCTAAGATTAGTTGTTTATGTTGCTTATAAAACTCCTAAATATGGAATAGATATTGCTGATAAAATTCAAGAAGGAACGATTGGTTTAAAAAAAGCCATTGAAAAATTTGATGTTGATCTTGGTCATAAATTTTCTACTTATGCAACATGGTGGATCTATCAAGAAATTTATCGAGCAATAAAAAGAAACAAATACTTATTTAGTCTTTCAATTAATATGGAAGAAAAATTAGTAAGATATCGAATTGCGATTAATCAGTTAAGTAAATTATATGGTCGTGAGCCTTCTAACCAAGAAATTGCTCATAAATTAAATGTTTCTTTAAAAGAAGTAGATGAATATGAGTTGTTAAACCAAGCTGAATTAAGTTTAAATACTCCAATTGCTGATAGTTTGGCAGAATATGGTGAATTTATTATTGATAAAAGCCAAGATGTTGAAAATATTGCTCTAAATAATGTCTCTAAGCAAAATATGATTAATGTTATTGAATCATTAAAAGTTTCTAAATTTGCTAAATTAGCTTTATATTTAAGATATGGTTTTTATAATGAAAAGACTTATAAAATGCAAGAAATTGCTGATTTTTTAGGCATTTCTAAACAAAGGGTTGAACAAATGCTTAAAAGTACTCAATTAATATTAAGTAAACACCCTTATTTTTATCAAGAACAGATAGTTTTTGAACTTGAAGAAAAAAAGTTAACAAACAAACTTAATTTCTTAGATTTTTTTAGTAATCTGAATATCGAAACAATTATGAATGCTTTACCAGAATTATCCGAACTTGAATTAAGTATTATTCATCATTACTTTGGTAATGATTTAAGGCAAGAAATGCCAGTTAATTATTATGAATTAAATTATGATATTGGCCTGGTTATTAAAAAGATTAAAAAAATAATATACAATCAAAGAAAAACAAGAGTTAAAACCCTTGTTAATAATTCTAATAAATAATGTTTCCCTCTAAGTCATAAATAATAAAGTTGTTATCATAAATCATATAAGAAGGTACTCCTTCTTTTGGTAATGATAATGAGCCAGGATTAAGATATAAGTTACCATCAATGTAACTTTTTTCAGCTCTATGAGTATGACCATAGATTAAAATATCGTCACTATAGAGACTAGTAATATCATCAGGCGCATGAATTAGTTTAAGTTTTTGATTATCAACTTCCATTTCATAATAATTATGAAGCGGAAAATCTAAATCATTTTCAGTAACAACATAATCACAGTTACCTTTAATATGAATTATTTTATCAGCATTTTTATTAAAATAATCAATAATGAACTTCGGGTTAAATTCCCCATCTAAACTATCATATCTTTTAGCAAATGAGTCGCCTAATACAACTAATTTATCACAAGTATCAATAATTGGGATGATTTTTTTTAGATTATCTATTAGTCCATGTAGATCAGAAATGAATATTATTTTCACTAGTATCCCATCTTTCCTTCTACAGAAGAATCATTATCAATTAATGATTGGACAGTAATTACGCGATACTCATCTTTGTTATCGCGAACATATATATTTTTTAAACCAGCATTGATTACCATTCTTTCACACATCGTACAATTACTAGCGTTTTCCACATATGATCCATCAGAGGCATTAAACCCAACTAGATATAAATCACCATCTAACATATCCTTTCTAGAAGAACTTATAATCGCATTAGCTTCGGCATGAACGCTTCTACACATTTCATATCTTTCACCACGCGGAATGTTTAATTTTTCTCTAGTACAATATCCTAAATCAATGCAATTCTCTCTTGCTCTGGGTGCTCCATTATAACCTGTGGAAATAACTTCATCGTTTTTAACGATTATTGCTCCCCATGTCCTCCTTAAACAAGTACTTCTTTTAGAGACTGTTTCAGCAATATCTAGGTAATAATTAATCTTATCTCTTCTTTTCATTTGCTTTTTCCTTTCTAATAACTATTTCGATCTTTTCTTTCTGAGCATTTATTTGACAAAATCCCCCAATTGGGAAAGTAAACATCGGTGTTGTATGACCAAAGTCAGCATTAATGATAATTGGCATGTTCTTTAACTCGGGTTTATTAACTAAAGCTAACCATTTTTCCTCGCTCATCTCTGACTCAATTTGAGCACGACCAAGAACTAAACCTTTAACTTGTTTAAATAGTTCTGTTTGCATTAACGAAACTAAATTACGATCAAATTCGCTTAAAAAATTTGATCCTGAAGCTCCATCATCCTCTAAAAATAAAATAATATCATCATCTATTTTGGGAAAAAACTCTGTTCCTTGTAATAAATTTAATGTACAAAGATTACCACCAATAATTATTCCCTTGGCTTTACCAGGGTTAATTACTTTCATCCCTTTATTTTTAATAAATTTACGCTCTTCTTGATTAAGATACCAAGCATCATCACTATATTCTTGAGAAGATTTTATTTTAATTTCTTTATCTTTAAATAATAAGTCTTTAAAATATTTAATTGTATATTCATTACCTAATTTCATCCCAAATGAAGAGTAATGCGGTCCATGGAAGGTTATCATCCCAGTCTTAGCATATATAGCCACTAAAAGAGCTGTAATGTCTGAATAACCACAAATTATCTTTGGATTATTTTTAATTAATTCATAATCAATACTTGGTAAAATTTGATTAAGATTATAACCACCTATTGCTGTCAAGATACATTTAACTTCCTTATCTTGAAAAGCATTATGTAAATCATCTACTCGGTTTTTAACTGACGCTGTTGTATAGTACTCTGTAGTTTTCATTACATTATTACCAAATGCAATATTTAAATTTAAAGATTTTAACGTTTCATTAGCAATATCACAAGTCTCTTCATTAAGAATTACCATGCTTCTTGAAGGGGCAATTACCCTTACTTGATCACTATCATTTAATTTCATTTTCTTCTCCTTTATTTAACATTTTCTAGTTCAACTTTTTTCATCCTTTTAAAATAATTATATTTTAATATTAAGTCATTTTTCTTGATTAAGTAATAAACATAACTATTTTTTTCTTCAATTAAATCTAAATTATTAGTTTTACCAATTATTAGTTTTTCATCAGCATAATAGTATTTACCATCATACCATGAATAATCATTAAAGAAGGCTATACCCTTATAATTTTTAGCTAAAGCATCTGCTCCTGTATAGTAATTTGGATTAAAATCTACCCCCATTAAATTCAAGACTGTTGGTAATATATTTAATTGAGCAGTAACTTCTTTAATATTAACTTTTTTTTGATTTTTACTCCAAATAAAGAATGGTGTTTTATTAATTAAATTCGTTTCTGTATTTTTATATTTATCAAGAGTTGTTTTATCAGCTAATGTATATAAATAATGATCAGCATAGGCAACTATAATTGTTTTATCCTCCAAATTATTATCTTTTAAAGCTTGCATCAATAAACCAACCATATCATCGGTTTCTTTTGCCTGAATTTTGATACAATCTTCTTCCGATAAAGGATTATCTGGATCAATTTCTTTTTCTGATTTTTTTAAGATATAATTACACATCCCTTTATCTTGATTAAATGGCATATGTAATGTATAAGTTATTAAGTAATTAATAAATTTCCCTTCACTTTTAAATTGTTTTTCATAAAATAGTTCATTATTAATTAACTCGGTATCTAAACGATAATCATCGTTATTGTACTCTCCTAAGTCTTTTAAACCATAATAATTTTCATAACCCCAAGTTAAATAGTTAATTTTCCGAGAATAATATTCTCCAGAATTCATATGGAATACATTGGCTTTATAACCTATATTATTAAATATTTTAGCCATTGAATCTGGGAAGTGATTTTTATTAAATGTATAAGCATTTTGAGTATATGTAATTGGTGTTAAATAACCTGTATTAACTGCAAATTCTGAATTAAATGTTGAACCCCCACCATTGTAATAAGAATAATGATTAGTAAAATTAATTGAATTATTTAATAATGCATAGGTGTTAGGCATATTAGCTTTATTTAATACCCAGTTATCTATCCCTTCTAATTGTAAGAAAATAATGTTTTTATCTTTAAATCTTCCAGTATATTTGTTTTTAGGATTCAGTTTATATTCAGAAAAAATATTATCTAAAAATTCAACTTCTTTTTCATCGACTGTTTTCTTTTTCTTAATATATGTTACATAAAAATTACGATATGTATATTCATATAAACCACTGACACTTAAGCTTTTATTATTATCATTGAAGTTATCATAAATATTTCTTGGATTACGCCACGTATTCCAGGTGAGCTCAAGATTTGGTTGACCAAGAAAAGCGGGAATAATAAAATGCGCGATTAGAAAACTACTAAAAATGAAAATCATCGGCTTATACTTAGTAACTTTTGGAAACTTAAGTTTTTTATAAGCATAAATAAATAACAAGATGTTTAATATTCCTAATAGATATATCCAAATATTTGCATTAACAAGAGTATCAATAAAATATTCACTACCTTCACTTGCTAAAGCTAATAAACTAAAATCAAAGAAACTTCCCGACATTGAATAATAAACATTATTAATGAAATAAAATATCAATGATATAGAATAAAATAAAATATATAGCAGTTTGCCGTTGTTCTTTTTAACACAACTTGCAATACCGATAAATAAATATACCCAGACGAATGTAAAAGCATTAGGAACAAAAGCATAAACATTAAAGAAATCTACTTTTGAACTTAATATCCTTGTAAATATATCTAGTAATATAAACGGAATACCAATTAAAATATAAAAACGAAGGTTAGATTTATGTAATAAATAATTATAAAACTTAATTAATAGATTTTTATATTTAGTTAATTGTTTTAATATTTTCTTTTTATTAGCAATTATCTTATTTTTGAACATTAATATTATTAAGGGAATTAAACTTAATAAAGAAATTATTTTTCCTAAACTATATAGAGGAGGTTCATAAGTTAAGATAAAATTATTAACTCCTGGTTCTACTTTAAAGCCGATGAATGCTTGATCAACTAAAACTATGTTTTGTTTTTTATTGTTAACAACTAATTTAAATCCCTCTTTTTCATATGGAATTGTTGTTTTAATATAACCAGTTTCTTTTGTCTCGATTGTTCCCTTGTATTCATTTGTTTTACTTTTATTGTACTCAACAGGAATAACTTTTTTATTTAAATCTGTAATCATCTTATAATCAATTGTATAAGCTTCAATATTTTCGATTATAAAGTCATCTTCACTAAACTTAACTTTTAATTCAGTTAAAGGCTCATTACTTCCCAAAACATACTCAAATGTATAATTATTATTATGGTATTTCCAATTATTACAAGCTAAAGAATTTATTTGACCATTGATTACTATTTCACTACTACAGCCATAACCTTTTTTTTCTTGGGCCATCTTAAATTTAATTATTAATATTTTATTTTTTAAATCATTATTTATTTTTAAGACTAATTCATTCTCTTTTTTAGCTTGAAGATGAATTTGTTTATCAATTAGTTCGTAACTTAAATTCTTTTTTAAGGTTTCTTCTAGTGATAAATTAATCTTATTAACATTACTTTTATATGTATTAGGTAATTCTTCTGGTACGATAATATAGTTTAATAAAGCATCGAGATTATATGGATACTTTAATGTTGAAAATTCTTTTTCACTCATTAATAATTTTGAATAATAAATTGTTGGTAAAACTTCTTTATTTTCCAACAAGTGTAAATCACCATTATTTATTATCGTTTCATAACCCAAATAATTTTGATTACTAGTAATAATATATTTAGTTCCTGTATATATATTAAATAATATATTACTTGTTTGAGTATAGGTAGCTTTATCTTTATTTATTATTTCATTTTGAAAAATATCACGAACTAACTTAGCATAGTGCTTATTAGCAGTTGAGGAATAAATACTTGATATATTTTGGTTAATATTATAAATTCGATTAACATTGGTTAAGATATTATCCATTATTGCTACCCGATAATTATCATTAGGTAATTTATTTAATAGTTCTTTAATTACCGGCTCATTTAAGTCGCTAATTTGGCTTTGTTTAACAAAGTTATCACTGATATTTAAAGAGATAAAACTAAACATAGGTACAACAAAGATTAAAAGACATATTTTCATTTCTTTTTTATAGGCTAAGTAAATTACAAATAACATTAAAATAATATCAATAATTAATAAATAAAGTTTATTATATCCAATTGCACTGTAAATCATAAATAAAGTAATTGGTGTCATATAGATAAATAATTTCTTTAAATCTATTTTTCTAGCATATAAATTATCAATAAAATTTGCTAGTAAAATCATTGCTAAAGGTAAAAAAGGAATAAATACTTTACCATCAACATACATAAAGCCATTAAATATATAACTAAAAAATGGCACTAGCATACACAGTAATAAAATAATTCCTAAAAATAATTTTTCTTTTTGTTTTTGAATTAAAGTATAAATTAAACTAAATACATAAATAAATGTTAGGCCTAAAGAATAAGCATGATAAAAAGTTAAGTTATATTTTAACTTCGAAAAAATAAGAGCAATTATATTTAAGGAGACATTACTTTCAATTCGCCCTGTTATTAATGTATTAATAGTAGGAAACAACAAGAACGAAGAAAGTAAAATGCTTAAAATGACATAAGAAACGATCTTTAATAACGGTTTAAAACTTTTATAATTTATTTTTTTATTTTTCTCTAAAACCTTATATATTGTATAAATGCCTATAACAACAATACCAGCAAAACTATAATAATAATTAATTAAAATCATTGCTAAAACATTTAATACAATTAAGATAGATTTTTTATTACCTTCAAAATATTCATCAATTAACATTAAACTTTTTATCAAAAATGGTAAATAAATTACAAACATAAAATGACGATGAGCATGAAACAATAAAGGACCAGACAAGGCAAAAAGCATTGTTGTCATAAATAATGCTCGACCATCATATTTGTTTTTTAGCCATGAATACATTAAACAAACACTCATTACATACATAATAATTGTTACTACTTGAATATATATATACATTGGAATAAATGGTAATAAATATGCTAGTAAAATAATCGGGCTAAATAGTCCATAATAGGATAAATAAAAAATGTTTTGACCCAATCCTAGGTTAGAAGCAAAGTTTGGAAATAAATTATAATCTTGATAAAACAAATTTCGAAAGTATTCAGGGATTGCATAATGTTGGCTAATCCAATCGATATTTGAACCAAATATATTACCACTTAAAAATAAAACAATTATGAAAATAAATGCTGGGGTTAGAATAATAGTTAAATTTCGATAATCTTTTTTAGTTAGATTTTTCATTTTTCCTCTTAATTCTAATCTTTGAAATATTTCGATCTAAAAATACCGAACTAAATCCCAAAAATAAAAATATTACACCAATAATTAATATATTTCTAATAACAACGACTAGGCCAAACTTATTTATATCTAAGAAAAAGTATGGGTAATTTGAACCACCAGGATAAGTATAGCCATTTAAGCCGTTGATAATAATTATTATTAAATAAATTGTCGGAATTATTAACCACTTAAAAGCATCGACGTATCTTAAATGATTTTTTTTATTAAAAACCAACCACTCTATCAAAGTTAAAATAGGTACTAAATAATGGACAATAATGTTTGGCCACGATCTTAAATAATCTTTATTTATCATAATAAATGATGAATCTTTTAAGATAATATGAAAAATTAATAATGTTACGGTTACACAAAGAATCATTGTGCCTTTCAAAAAAGTTCCATTTTTATCTTCATAATTTTTATAATTACTAATAGTTTTAATAACCATAGTTAAATAAAATAAAAAACAAAAAATATTAGATAAAATTGTAAAATAACTAATTAAAGGAAGCAAAGAAAAGTGCTTTAAACTTACAAAATTTAAATATATACCTAAAAAACTAATAAATACAATGATTATACGAAAAATCAAGGTCAATAATTTGTTTTTAATATACACAAAAATCACCAACTAAATTATAACACAATAGTCGGTTTTAAAAAATCAAACAATGGAATATTTCTTAAGATTCCATAGAGAATTGTAATAATTAATGCACTCCACAATAAATAATTGGGAATATTGAATTTATTTTTTTCGTTGTTAATATATGACTTAATTTTAAATACAATATACAAAAGGAAAGCAGGAACTAAAAAGATTATTAAGGCATTATACCTAATTGCTTGATATATCTCCAAATTCGCTAAAGAAGCTAAGGCTCTAGTCATCCCACAACCAGGGCAATATAAACCAGTTAGTTCATGAAAAATACATGGTATAACTATTATTTTTTTAATATATAAAAAATATATGCCAGTAATTACTGCCAAGCAAATTAGACTAATAAAGATTACATTAATTATTCGCTTCTTTTTCATATATTAAAAAAAGAATTATTAATTCTTTTTTCCTTTCATTATTGCATATTTTGTGGTGGTACAGGTGGTGCTTGATTGTAACTTGCTCGAGCAATTTCATTTAGCTTTAATTGAATTAAACAGTAGTTAACTAAGTTCGCTGTAAAAATTGCAAGAACCAAATATAATATGCTTAAATCCTCGGTTTGTTGACCTTGAGCACGATAATAATTTGTTAGTGCCGCGCCTATATTATATGCCCAAATAAGTGAATAGATTCCACATGTTACTAAAATTAACAACAGTGTCATTCCACTTGTTTGAAGTCTTTGGTCATTTGTAACAAAACGAACTTCATCGTTGATACTAATTAACCAAACAATTCCATAAATACCACAAGTAACAAAAGTTAATAGAATGTTTGTTACTATATTCTTTTCTTGAATCATCTCAAACTCTTCCTCCTATGATTAGGATATCATATTTTAAGCTATTTGTGCTATAAAATTTTTCTTTTTACGTATATTTAATTGGTAATATTGCTAGGTTCAATTATTTTTGAATATACTTTACCTAAATCTGCCTCTTGAATTCCTAAATCTCTAAGTATTGCAAACGCTTCTTCAATACTCATCTCATAAAAACAATTGTCTTTATTTAATATTTTTTTAATCAGTAATTGTTTTTTTGTTTCCTTTTTATCATCAGCGCTAGTAAGCAATAAGCGTTGATTTATTTCTTTTAGTTTCTCTTGCATCTATTTAGCAACTCCTTTATTTTGACGACTCATAATGAACGGTATTTTATGATCGTCAGCTTTAACATATTCTAAAACTCCATTATCAAACGCTTCCTGCACGCTTGTATAATTAGTAGCAACAAGTCCCTGAGTTGGAATAAATCGAAAAAACTTTGTCGCGGGAGGATCTATTTGAAATCCTCTTTCATTAATCGCAATCACTGCATTGACTTCCGATTCTTTTTCAGGATTGAGTGGAGCATTACTCCTAATAACTGAAATACTAACGTTTTCTCTTCTTTCTTTATCATCAAATAATATTTTACTTAAAACTAATATATATGCAATAGCGTCTATACCAATCAAACTCTTACTATTGACCCTTTGAAATAAAACATTTAATTTAGTTTGTAAATCAACATTTCGATAGTTAGTTGTTGTCTTTAAATACTCAGCCATTATTTCTTCAAATGTTTCTTTTTGGCCAATGGTGGTTTCTTCTTGTTTTTCTATACTAGCAACTAACTCATACATTTTGGTAACTTTTTGTTTAAATTCCTCTTGAGTAAAAGAATTACTATTTAAACACTTAAGTCCATTTAATGGGAGATTTGTCTTTGCATTTGCAAGGTCGCCTTGCAAAATTGAAACAACCGAATCAGCATTTACTATATATTTTCCACTTCTAAATGTTATATTAGCATGGCCTGCTCCATATTCTTCGCCAACTAAATTTTTATAATCACTAGAAAAATTAAGACCTATTTTATTTAATAATTTTGCATAAATTAAGTTAAACTCATAACAGACAAGTACATTGTTTGCCAAACTTAATTGTTGAACATACTCTAATTCCCTATGTTTATTTGTTCTTTCACCAACTTGGTTTAAAACATAGTATTCATCATCATAGGTAAATGTTTTACACATTTTAATATAAATAAATATAGCTTTTTCCAAATCATCCGCAGTATCGGGTATTCCTGTTAATAAGTGCTGCTCTAATTCTGGTTCTAGTTCTATTTCATTATATAAAGTATCCGTTGTTTCCAGATGAGTATTAAGTGCTTGAATATCAATTATCTCTAATAAATTATCGTTAAATCTTTTAATTACATTTTCAGGAAATAAATATTCTTCAAAAATGTTTTTTTTATCAATAAAAAATTTGGTTGCATAAATTAAATGAGAGTTTGGAATCTCTGATAATGATCTTCGATTACAAAAATCTTGAAACTCTTGATCAGACATCATAAGTAATCCTAATATGCTATTAAAAGGAATAATATATATTTTTCCATCGATAGTTAATTTCATTTTAGCATTACTATACTCATTCATTAAAAGCTTTGATGACATCTTGTTTTTAATATTTTCCAACTTTATTTCGTCTTCTTCAGTAAATAAATCTGGATAATTAATCATTGCTTTTTCTAAGCCTATTATAAGATTAATTTTATTTATTGTTATTGAACCACCAGTATCACCATGAATTAAATAACTAACGTTTATTGACTTTATTTCATTGGTTATTAACCTATCGACATAATCATAATAATATGGATATTGAAGCAATCTTTTTAATAGTTCAACACTTATTTCTTTATTAAGAACCTCTACTTTTTTACCATTAAGCAAAGAATTATAATCATCTTTTTTTAAGATAATATAATTTTTAATAATTTCTTTTAAATGAGGATATTCAGTTAATAAATCTTTTTGCACTTGATCAGTCAATATCTTCACCTTCTTTAATATAATTATATTATATCACTATTTTGTCTTAATAAAAAAACTAAGATTATCTTAGTTTTCTATTGGTCAAGTTAATAACTTGTTTTATTAATATTTGGTGGAGTCGGCGAGATTTGAACTCGCGTCCAAAGTACTTACTAAATAATGTCTACAGGTTTAGTTAGAATTTAATTTCATTAATCAGTTTGGTTTCTAACTAACCACTAATTAACTAAGTCTAATTAATTTCATTAAACACTCTTAGACAAAATGTTCAATATATCTCATATTTATGAGCCTCTTATTTACCCTATGAGAGAAAGTAAGAAGAAGCCTCCCACCACTTAATTAAGCGAATGCAGGAGCGAAATTTAATTCGTTGTCATTTAATTTTTATTGTGCTATTTAAGGCATAACTGCCACCTGCGTTTTAAGTAGAGACATACTCTGTCGAACCCAATGACGACCCCGTGTTTCAGATTATAGCACATTTTAAAGCAAAAATAAAACCCTAACCTGAGTTAGGGTTAAAATTAGTTATATCTTTTTTTATAAATTAATGTCCCAGTTAATCCTAAAACTATATATAGATTTATATTATCACTTGTATTTGGATTATTCAATACTACTGCTTTAATACTAAATGTTGACTTAACATTTTTATCATTATTAAAGGCAGTTGTCATTGTATGTTTCCCCGGACTTAATGTTTTAATAAATGAATTTAATAAAGTAATTATTGTACTTCCTTAATAATATATATACCCAAATAAATGTATAGTAATGAAGTTATTGCATTTATTGGTTGTCTCATCCCTGAATCTCTTATTTTTTCACTAAAACAAGATATAGGCATACATGTAGCCTGTTTAAAAACGCTCCAATCAGGAAATGTTGACTGTAACAAAAATAATAGTCCTACTAATCCAAAAACAATTACTAGGGGAATAAATATTTTCTTATTTTTTTTCATCATAAACTCCTAAACTATTTTATCAAGATTATATTAGATTAATATTTCAATTTACTTTTTATTTCCTTAATGGTTTTATCTAAATCATCAATCAAATCATAATATTCAGTTATTAAATCATATATTGGATCTTCACACATAATTAAATAATCTGCTTCCACTTCTTCTCAATCTGTTAACCAATCATTATAGTAATATTCAATTAAATTAGTCATTGATTCATTAATAGATTTTATATCATTGTTTTGTTTTTTTATTACTTGAACCTTTTTGATTAATTGATCGTATTCTCTTTGGGCATGTTTTAATCTTTTCTTTTGTTCATTCATATTTATCACCAACTTAATAGTATGTTGTTTGCATTGCTTTAATCCAGGCTGGAGTATAATGGCTACCGTGCCACTCAATAACTCTTGCAAAGATATTTTCATAATCATTATAAAATGAGTTAAATATTTCGGGATTATCCTGTTCCCTACTTATTCTTTTTGCCTCTAATAGAGCTTGAAATTTATCTAATAAATAGACAAATATAGCCTCATTAGAACTTAATGATTCAAATTCTTCCCAAAGACTAAGTAAATTATCCCGACCAGGATGATTAGCTAAAAGTTCAATAATAGCCTCTTTTTCCCTTCGATGTTTTTCTCTTTTTGATATTCCATCAAAGGGAGTAATATCACCAATTTTTATTTCACCAAACTCATGAATCCCAATCATTTCATAAACTCTTTGCATATCTAAATCAGTTTTATACTGGTGTGAGATTAAGATTGCTAAGTTTAACATGCCAGCAACATGTTCAGAAACACTTTCAATTCTTCCCTTTACTTCTCTTAATACCCAACCTTTTCTTAATCTTTCTTCACTTTTTAAGATATTATTTTGTTCATACACAGCTAATGTTTCATTAATACTTCTTCCCATAAACCCTCTAATTAATTTCTCTTTCTATATTTTCAAGATCCTTATCAACTAATGCTTCATGCATTTCTTCTTCAACTGAATCAACGTGTATTTCCTCAATTCTATCTACCCGGCAATGCTCAGATAGTAAAATTGAATTTACTTTTGCAGTTGCTATGTCAATATCATCATTAACAACTACATAATTATACTTTGTATATTCGTTTATTTCGTTATATGCCGTTTTAAACCTTTGTAAGATTTTTTCTTTAGTTTCTGTTTTTCTTCCTTCTAATCTATTTTTTAATTCTCGCATTGAAGGCGGCATGATAAAGATGAATATTGCATCACTAACTTTATCTTGAATTTGTAATGCTCCTTGAATTTCAATTTCTAAAATAACATCAATTCCCGCGTTTAATTTTTCTTCTATTTTTTTGGTTGGTGTTCCATAATAGTTATCATTGTACTTGGCATATTCTAAAAATTTATTATCATTAATTGAGTCTCTAAAAACTTCTTTACTAACATAAAAGTAATCTATTCCCTCTTCTTCGCCTGGTCTAATTGTCCTAGTTGTCATTGAAACTGAATACCAAATTTTCGGATTAATGCTCTTTAATTTTTTAGCAATTGTTCCTTTGCCACAACCAGATGGTCCACTGATAACAATTAAGTTCCCCTTACATTTTTCTAAAATCATTATTTTTCCTTATCTATTTGTTCATCAATAAAATTGATGGCAAATGAACGAATTATTTCCATTTTATCTTTAGTAATTGAATCCTGATAATTTACTCTATCAACCAAAATATTAATATAATCATTATCTTTAATATATTTCAAACCAGAAATAAAATTATAATCAAAAATAAATGCTAAGTGAGATACCCACATATCAATTGATGTTTTTCGATTTTTATTGATAATTGCTTTTTTATTCATAAATGTATTATAAACACTATCTGATATTTGATCACTTTCTAATATTTCTTTAGAGAAGTTATTATTAACATCTTCCAATTCCTCTTCAGCTTTTACTCTAAAGTTATCTGTTTTATCTGCATCTCTAATTATTTTTGCATGGAGCAGTTCTCTTTCGTTTAAACCATCTTCAATAGTATATTTATTATGATTTAGGATAGCTTTCTTAATTATTTCATCATAAATATCTGTTTCAATAAATTCTCTAATTAGTCCATCATCAAAAAGAATTTCAACTCCGTATGAAGCATGATTCATAGTTTTACTATCATTAAAACTAGAAAACAGCCTTGCTTGTTCAAAACGACCAATATCATGTAATAACCCAATTAGTTTAGCAAGTTCAATATCTTCTTCTGATAGATTTAAATCTTTAGCAATATATTCTGACATAGAAACCACACCATAAGTATGGGTGTTTTTAAGTTTTATTTTACTATCGAGAAAGTCATAATTGCTTACGTAACTAGCAAATCTATTCTTGGCTTTTTCATAATCTATTAACATTATTTCTTTACTCCTTTTAAACTTTGTTTATTTTGATATTCAGTTAAGATTTTTTCTAACTCACTATAGTCTATTTTACTATATTCTTTAGCTTTTTTTATTGGACCAGTTAGACCTGAATATGACTTATTATAATATGGTTCAAATTTTTTTGCCATCTCTTTTACAATTTCTTTATATAAAGAAACAGCTTCTAAACCGTGTGTTTTTTCTAATAATTTATATATTTCAAAATGATTACTTGTAACCGCTATTTTATTAGTTAAATCTTCACCAAATATTTTTTGAAAAATATTAGCGATTTTCACTTCTTTAGGGTAACCACAAGCAGAAGTTACTAATCCATATTTAAGAGCAAGCTCTCTTGTTTTTAATTCGGTTAAGCCTTCACTAAAAGCATCAGCCCCAGAAAAACCACATAAATGCATTGCTTCATGTAAAATTGTTTCTAAGAAAAATTCTACAGGTGTTAAGCCTTTTTTGAAGACATGTTTAATATAGTCTTCAAAGGTATTATCATTTTCAATAATGGTTTTACTAGTATGTGTTTGATGATTTTTATTTGAACCAAATCCAGGAATTGTTCTCATATAACTAAGTATCTTATATGCCTCTTTAGGAAAATACATCTTACCATCACGAACAAACATGGAAATAGTTCCCAGCTCTTCAATATTGATAACGCTATTAAAGTCTTGAATACTATCTAAATAAATCATTGTTTCAACTGGAATATAACTTTTATACTCCTCTTTAATGATTTCAACATATTCTTTTAATTTAGCTGCTAATATAGATTGATCACTCATATTTTCTCCTAATCATTTTTTTAGATAATTCCAAATACCTAATTGTCCCTTAGCAATAATTGGTTTTTTAAGTTTAACAATATTTTCTAAATACCAAGCATAATTACCAACTTTATATTCTCCACACATATATTCAATATTATTTTGTTTGACTTCACGGATTAATTCTTCAGTCATTAGTTTGCAATCAACCAAATCACATTTTGCAATAATATAACCATATTTTAAGTCTATATTCTTTAGTAATGATAGTTGAGTTTCATAAATTGAACGCTCTTTTTTTGTTAATACTTTTTTACTAGCATGAATATATAATTCACCCCGATATTTAGTGGGCCAACTTCTTGTTTCAATGTTTTTTATACCCTCTTTAATTAAACTTGCCCATGGTTCTTTTATACTAATTACTTTCATTATTTTTCAACGATAACATTAAGTTCACAAGTCAACCTTTTATTTTCTTTTAATTCTGACGGAGTATCAATAGAAAATTTTGCTTGAGATGTTAATGTATACTCTCCTGTTGGAAGGATTAAGTCTTTTTCATTAAAAAACTTTTTCCATTCTTCGGTTTTCGGAGTGTCCGCACCCCAAGCACCACTTTTAACCAATGGAAACTCATATAATTCATCTTTCATAAGTGTTGTAGATATTAATATATCATTAACAATCCCTTCCATAATAAAGTCCTTACCATCAGTAATGTTAAATGTTATATATGGTAATGCGTGGTATATTTTTACACTTTCTTTTTTACCAATATATTTTATTGTAGCCCAGCTAATGATTTTTTCTTTTTCTTTATAGACTTTCTTATCTGTATAAAAGTTCATTTCAAAGTCTTGGACCTTACAACTAGTCGAGTTATCACTACTAACTGGAAAATCATTAACTTGTTTTTTATTATCTAAACTTATTTCTTTTAGAAAGAACCAAGGACCAAACTTAATATGCGCATCACTAGATAATGGTTGATTTGGAGATACACCCGTAAATCTTTGCATTTGATACCCTAATCCATAATAATTATATGGATCTTTATCATCAAAACTAAGCATAAATAACGGTTTCAGATTTCTTTTTACCCTATTATAATCAACTAAGCCGAATATTGTTCCAATAAATATTAATAAAACTAATACTAAAGTAAGTTTTTTCTTCATAAATTTTCTCCTTTTCTATATCAATTATATCATTTTATTAGTTTAGTTTTACTAAATGTTTTAATATTTAGTGGTTGCAGCAAGAATAATGATACCAAACCAGGCAATGAAGAAATGACACAACTAAAAACAGTAGAAAGAACCGAAAGTAACAAGATGTTATTTGATAAGTATATCCAACCGTTCTACGCTATTAAAATTGGGGATAAAAGGGATAATGTAGAAAAAATACTAGGTTATGTTGGGGATGATTTTAAAAATCCTGATGGCAGTATAGAAACATATTACCGCAAAGACGAAAAAAATATTGTAATTGAATATTCTGAAAATAACACAGTAAAAAGCAAAACATCAGATTTCCCTTATGGAGATATTATTGATCTTATTAATGCCAAAATACCTAGCAGTATAGCTGAAAAAATAAAAGTAGGAATGACTTACTCTGAGGTAGAAAAAATAGTTGGAATACCTGGTTTAATTTCCAAAGAATATATTGAACCTGCAGTTAACGGTCGTTACTTCACCATTATCTGGCGAGGAACAGATAATAATAATTTAACTGTCATGTTTGATTCAAGTAATTTAGTCTATACTTGGTTATTTAATGGGGAAGATTATCCTAAAGATTAATTCAATTAATAGAAATTAATGGTTTTGTTATTGTATTAATTTTATAACCATAAATTAAATGACAAACAATGTTTTAGGTTAATTAGATATCTAGTTCAATTATCATACCTGATGACATATTTTTTATGTTTACTGTGTCTTTTAACTTATCAATAAATTCTTCGGCAACTAAATCAGAGGTACAATGTCCTAAGAAAACATTTGAAATGTTATTTGTTAAAAAGTATTCAATGGTTTTTTCGCTAACATTATCTGATTCTTTTAAATGAAACCCACCAACTATTGTAATTGGTCAATCTTTATCTTTTTCTTTCATTTCTTCATAATTTTAATTATTAGTATAGATAATAATATATATCCTACTGGGCCAATGATATGATATATGATTGCAAACTCACTCATCTTATTAAGATCTACTAACAT
>CAZSDG010000007.1:0-28305 GCA_964605575.1 uncultured Muribaculaceae bacterium
TTGCAGAAATGGATGGCTTTGGGGCAAATGAAGGAATAATTATTATCGCTGCCACTAATAGACCAGACGTGTTAGACCCCGCATTACTTCGTCCAGGAAGATTCGATCGTCAAGTCATGGTTAATTTACCAGACGTTCATGAAAGAGAAGAAATACTAGGAGTTCATGCTCGTGGTAAAATCTTTGAAAAATCAGTTAATTTAAAAAATATTTCTAAAAGAACTCCCGGATTTAGTGGAGCTGATCTTGAAAATTTACTTAATGAAGCTGCTTTATTAGCTGTTCGTCGTAATAAAAGCGAAATAGGTATGAGTGAAATTGATGAAGCAACAGACCGCGTACTATTAGGACCAGCTAAGGTAAGCAGAAAAGTAACAGATCGTGAAAAATACTTGGTTAGTATTCATGAAGCTGGTCATGCAGTTATTGGCTTAAAATTAGAAAATGCCAATATTGTCCATAAGATAACAATAATTCCAAGAGGTATGGCTGGTGGCTATACAATGATGTTACCAAAGGAAGAAAAAGGTATAGCGACTAAAAATGAATTATTAGATATGATTACAGGTCTATTAGGTGGTCGTACAAGTGAAGAACTATTTATTGGTGAAGTAAGTACTGGAGCTTCAGATGACTTTGGTCGTGCTACTAAAATAGCTAGAAGTATGGTTACTGAATATGGAATGAGTGATTTAGGACCAATTCAATTTGAAGCTAAATCAGAAGGAGTATTCTTGGGAAGAGATTATGTAAAATCTAAAAACTTCTCTGATCAGGTTGCTTTAGAAATTGATAAAGAAACAAGAAAAATTATTGATTCTTGTCATGCAACAGCTAAGAAAGTCCTAAAAGAAAATGAAAAATTAGTAAGATTAATAAGTGACACATTAATTGAAAGAGAAACATTAACTAAAGAAGAAATTGATGAACTAGTTGAAACTGGTACAATTAAAGATAAGGAAGCCAAAGAAGAAAAAGCAGTTGAAGAAAAACCAAAAAAAAGTGTTGTTAGAAAACCTAGAAAAACAAAGGAAAAAAAGGAAGAGTAATCTTTCTTTTTTAATTAAAATAACTTCGACATTTGTAGTTGAATATGATAAAATAAATAAAGAAACGGTGTGGTAAAATGGCGAAAATTATTTCTTTAGTTAATCAAAAAGGCGGAGTAGGAAAAACCACTACTAGTATTAATTTATCAGCATCGCTAGGAAAGTTAGGAAAACTAACATTACTTATCGATTTAGATCCACAAGGAAATTCATCAACTGGTTTAGGTATAAACAAAGGTGATTTTGAAAAAACAGCATATGATGTAATTAATGGAAGTTCATCAGCAAAAGAAGCAATTATTAAAACAAGATTTGAAAATTTATATATTATTCCAGCTTCAATTAATATGGCTGGTTTAGATGTTGAATTAATTCAAAAAGCTTATACAAACGAAAATTTTAAATTTCAAGAACAATTAAAAAATGCTTTAGAAGAGATTCGTAACCGATTTGATTACATAATTATTGATTGCCCACCATCGCTGGGATTGTTATCAACAAATGCTTTAGTCGCTAGCGATTCAGTAATTATTCCTGTTCAATGTGAGTTTTTTGCTTTAGAGGGAATAACTCAATTATTGAACACAATAATAATGACTCAGGCAAAGTTAAATCCAAATTTAAAAATAGAAGGAGTTTTATTAACTTTATTAGATGCTAGAACTAATCTTGGCTTAGAAGTTGTGGAAGAAGTTAGAAAATACTTCAAAGAAAAAGTATTTGATACAATAATTCCAAGGTTAATTCGTCTTGTTGAAGCCCCAAGTCATGGAGAACCAATCGGAGAATATGATCCGAAAAGTAGAGCTAATGAGGCTTATTTAAATTTAGCAAAGGAAGTGATTGAACGCAATGGAAACTAATCGCAAAGCTTTAGGAAAAGGCTTAGATCAATTATTTAATAATGAACACTTTGATTTCAATAAATTAGAGCAAGACATTGTCGATGGTGCTACAAAAAATGATATTATGGAAATAAATCTTGATGAAATAAGAAGCAATCCTTATCAACCAAGAAAACATTTTGATGAAGAATCATTAAATGAATTATCTCAATCAATTCAAGAAAATGGACTAATTCAACCAATTATTGTTAAAAAAAGTATTAAAGGTTACGAATTAATAGCCGGTGAAAGAAGATGTAGAGCTGCAAGAATTGCTGGTTTAAAAACAATTTCAGCTATAGTTCGTGATTTTTCTGATGAAGAAATGATGGAACTTGCTCTATTAGAAAATATTCAAAGAGAGGATTTATCACCGATTGAGGAAGCTGAAGGTTACTTTAGAATAATTAGTAAAACAAATATTACCCACGAAGAATTAGGGAAAAAAATAGGTAAAAATAGAACTCATATTACTAATATGTTAGGATTATTAAGATTACCAATTAAAGTAAGAAATTTAGTAAATGAAAAGAAAATATCAATGAGCCATGCTAGAATATTAAGTAAATTGTCTGATGAAGATCAAATAATAAGTTTGGCTGAAAAGATAGTTAACGAAAATCTAACTGTATTGGCTTTAGAAGAATTGCTAGAAAAAAATCCAATCGACAGAATGGTTCCAATTAAAAAAAGTAATATGATGGATCCTATTTATTTAAGGTATCAATCAATGCTTAGAGAAAAATTTGGGACAAAAGTAAGTATTAAAGCAAATAAAATTACCATTCCCTTTACAAATAACGGAGAATTAGAATTAATATTAGAAAAAATGGATGTTGGCGCGGATGAATAATTATTCTTTAAATAATATTGTTATTATGAAAAAGAGTCATGCCTGTGGAAAAAACGAGTGGAAAATAACTAGAGTTGGCGTAGATATAAAAATAAAATGTTTAAATTGTCAAAGAGAAGTAATGATGGAAAGAAAACAATTTGAGAAGAAGTTAAAAAAAATAATAGGAGAAACTAATGAGTAAATTTAAATTAAAAGAGCGAGTCAGACTCCACCCAATTATGTCATTTATAATCCTAATTGCCATAACTATTATTGTAAGTGGTGTTTTGGGATACTTTGATGTTCGAACAACATATTTAGAAGTAAATACCAAAGCTCAGACTATTGAGAGTCAAGAAATTTTTGTTGATTCGTTATTTAATTTAGCTGGATTAAAATATATTTTTAGTAACACGGTTTCTAATTTTGTTAGCTTTGCTCCGCTTAGTATGTTAATTATTACCTTAGTTGGGATAGGAATAATGGATAAAAGTGGATTTCTTCAGGCTTTTTTTACATTAATTACAAAATTTACCAAAAAAACTAAAGTTACGTTCTTTTTAATTCTAACCTCAATTTTAGCTAGTTTATGTGGAGAGGTTGTCTGTGTAATTGTTATTCCAATTGGAGCCTTACTTTTTAAATATGGTAAGAGAAACCCGATGATTGGTATAATTGCATCCTATGCAGGTGTAACATGTGGTATAGCTTCTAAGGTTATTTTGAGTTCAATTGATTCCTCCCTGATTAACTATTCAAAAGTTAGTGCTCAAGCACTCGATCCAAATTACACCATTAACACCTTTGGTTTAGTTATCATTACATTAGCCTCGACAATTATCTTAAGTTTCGTTCTTACTGCTATTACTGAAAGATTTATTGTTCCGAGACTAGATAAGTATACAGTAGAAGAAGAATTAGAGGAATATACAGTTGGTCGTAGAGAATTAAGAGGAATTATTATTGCTTTAGCAATGGGAATTCTTTACATGTTGTTTTTTACATATAACATAATTCCGGGTCTACCATTATCCGGTAGTTTACTTGATCATAAGCAAACTTTATATATTGATAAATTATTTGGCTATAATACATTCTTTTCTTTAGGATTCATCTTTGTTGTAACAATGTTATTTATTATTCTTGGTTTATTTTATGGTTTAGGAACAAAAACTATTAAGAGCAATAAAATGTTTAGTGATTATTTAAGTTTTTCTCTAGATAAAATTGGTAAAGTATTAGTGTTAATATTATTTGCTTCTACATTTATTAGTGTCTTTAAAAGAACGTATATTGGAAATGTAATAAGCGCTAGTTTAGTAAATATCTTGGTTGATACCAAATTAAGTGGCTTTATTCTAGTTTTAGTAATGTTTTTCATTTCCGCAATTGGGACATTCTTCTTGCCAGGTACTGTTTTAAGATGGTCAATCATGGGTGGTACGGCAGTAAGGGCATTTATGAATGCTGGTTTAAGTGCTGAATTTGCCCAGTTAATTTTTAGAGCAGGTGAAGCGGTTACGCTAGGATTAACTCCATTGTTTGCCTACTTTATTATCTATTTAGGCTACATTAAGCAGTACAATCACAGCGAAAAGTCTATAACTATATCTCAAGGAATGAAATATATTCTTCCTTATAGTTTAGCAACTGCTGTAGTTTGGATTGTTTTAATAATAATTTGGTATTCAATAAAAATACCATTAGGAATAAATACTACCCCATTCTTATAAGAAAGAAGGAATAATATGGCACTTAAAGCAGGCATTGTTGGTTTACCAAATGTAGGCAAATCAACCCTTTTTAATGCAATTACAAAGAAAAATATTTTGGCAGCAAACTATCCTTTTGCAACAATTGATCCAAATGTGGGAGTTGTTGTTGTGCCAGATTCAAGGTTAGAATTTTTAGAGCAAGTCTATCAACCCGAAGAAGTTCTACCAACAACATACGAATTTACCGATATTGCTGGTCTTGTTAAAGGCGCATCTCAGGGAGAAGGCTTAGGAAATAAGTTTTTATCACATATAAGAGAAGTTGATGCGATTGTTGAAGTTGTAAGATGTTTTAATGATCCAGAAATAATTCATGTTACTAACAAAATTGATCCAATTGAAGACATTGAAGTTATCAATGTAGAATTAATTTTATCTGATTTAGAAATGATTGAAAATAGAATTAACCGAATTGGTAAAAAAGCACTTATGACGAAAGATAAAGCAGAATTATTTGAATATGAATTATTGCGTAAATGTTCTGAAAACTTAAAAAATAATATTCCTTTAAGGAGATTAGATTTTACTGCTGAGGAATTATTTGCTTTAAGATCATTTCATCTTATTACTCTAAAACCAATAATCTATCTGGCAAATGTTGACGAAGAATCAGCAATAGTAGGTGGTAATGAATACACCAAATTAGTTGAAGAATATGCTAGTCATGAAAATGCAAGTGTAATCGTAATGTCTGCTAAAATAGAAAGTGAATTATCTGAGTTATCGGATGATGATAAAAAAGTATTTTTAAATGATTTAGGAATTAAAAATAGTGGTTTAGATCGACTAATATTTGCTACTTACAATTTGTTAGGTTTAGAAACTTTTTTTACTGCAGGAAAAGTTGAGGTTAGAGCTTGGACATATGTAAAGGGGATGAAAGCTCCTGAATGTGCAGGAATAATCCATACCGATTTTCAAAGGGGATTCATTAGGGCAGAAGTTACAAGCTTTACAGATTTAGAGAAATATGGTTCCGAACAAAAAGTAAAAGAAGCTGGTAGAATGCGACTTGAAGGTAAAGAATATCTAATGCAAGATGGAGATATTTGCTATTTTAGATTTAACGTTTAATAAGGAGAATCAAAATGAAACTATATATTTCCTCATATAAACTTGGTAATAAAAAAGAAGAACTAATTAACTGGTTAGAAACTCACGATAATAAAATTGGCTTAATTGCAAATTCCAGGGATCATTATCCAGATGGTGATAGAAAAAATAATGGTATTCAAAGTGATGGCCAAGAATTAATTGATTTAGGTTTTGAAGTTGAAATAGTCGATTTAAGAAACTATTTTAATGATTATGCCAAAACCCAAGAAATGTTTAATAGATTAAAAGCGTTTTATGTTATTGGAGGTAATACATTTGTCTTAAGAAAGGCTATGCAACTTAGCGGATTTGATCAATTATTAATAAATAACGCTAATAACCCAAATTATTTGTATGCTGGTTACAGCGCAGGAATATGTTTACTATCTAAGGATTTAAGAGGGGTTGCTATTATGGATGAACCAAATGAAAATCCATATAATGACAATCAAAAACCAATATATAAAGGTTTAGGTTTAATTGAAGAGGCGATTATCCCACATTATCAATCAGATCACAAAGAAACAGAACTAGCTTCAAAAGCGGTTATGTATTGTCAAAAAAACAATATTCCATATATAGCTATGCAAGATGGAGATGTATTATTCATTGATTTAGCATTAAAAGAAAAAAAACATCTAAAACAATAAAATTATTGTTTTTTTATGGAAATTTTTATAATATATGTTAATATATCTTGCAAGGAGAATATGTATGCAAAAAAAAGAAATAAATAAAGAAAATTTGGATAATAATGACTTATACTTAGATAATTTACTAGATATTAGGAACTACTTTTCAATATTAATCGAGAAAATTACAAAAGTGACAGGTATATTTGATATCTTATTTGCGGAAAGATTACTAAATTTTGCTAAACCTGGGGTCGAATTAAATAGTGAAAATCTTCAAGAAATAATATTTCAAATAACTTATCTAGATGGTTTAATTGAGTCATATACTACTTCTACCAAAGAAGAAAAGATTAATATAATTAAATCTCTCGGTTTAGAAGCAAACCGTAAGGCAAATGCTTTAAATAGATATTTGGAATATTTAAAAAACTCAAAAGTAAAATCAGTATTATCTAATTGTGTTCCATTCAAAATTAATATACCCATTCGAAACTATCAAATAGAAACAATAGTTGAGAAGACTCCCGCAGAGATAATGGACGACCTTGATTTAACAGTAAATGCTTTTAATGAAGAAATGGATAAGTATTTGGGACCAAGTTTTATTAAAAAATAAATAAATAAAAGATTGTATATGAATTTTTCCTGTGATATAATACCAATGAGCGAAAGCTCCTTGCTTTATTTATAAAGCCGAATAGACCATAAGGAGGTGGAATATGAACAATTATGAAATTATGTTCATTGTTAAATCGACAATTGAGAAAGATGAAGTTTCTAAAATTGCTGATTACTTAAAAAAGGTAATTACAGATAACAAAGGTAAAATTGAATCTTTCAAAGAACTAGGACAAAAAGAATTAGCGTATCCTATTAAAAAAGAAATCAGTGGATACTATTTTTTAGTGAACCTAAGTGCTAGTGCCGAAGCAATCAAGGAATTTGATCGTAAAGCATTAATTGAAGAAAATTTAATAAGACATTTAGTTATCAATTTAGATAAGGAGTAATCAGATGAATAGAAGTATATTAGTCGGAAGACTAACTAAAGATCCGGAATTAAGAACAACAAGTAATGGAATCCCAACAACAAGCTTTACTGTTGCGGTTAATCGTCCTTTCACAAGCCAAAGTGGCGAAAGAGAAGCTGATTTTATTAATGTTGTTGTTTGGCGTAAACAAGCAGAAAATGTTGCTAAATATTGTTTTAAAGGATCATTAGTTGGAGTAGAAGGAAGAATTCAAACTAGGAGTTATGATGCTCAAGATGGAACAAAAAGATATGTAACAGAAGTTGTTGCAGACAGTGTTACATTTTTAAGTACAAAATCAGAAAATACTAGAGGCGGAATGAATTATCAAGACCAAATGCCAAATTATGAAATGGGCGATGAAAACCCAATTCAATCAAATGGAACTGACGTTTCAGAAAATCCATTTAAAGATTTTGGCACAGACGTTTCGCTTAGTGATGATGATTTACCATTTTAATCAATAAGGAGGATTTATATGGCAGAATTTTATCGTAAAAAGAAAAAAATATGTCAAATGTGCGCTGGTAAAGACGTGGATTACAAAGAAGTAATGCATGTATCTAGATATATAAATGAAAAAGGAAAAATATTACCTAGAAGAATGACCGGTGCTTGTGCTAAACATCAAAGACATATTGCAATGCAAATTAAAAGAGCACGTTTAATGGCATTAATACCATTTGTAAAATAAGATACTAAGTATCTTTTTTTTTATGATTTTGATATAATTAAGAAGGAGATAATATGGAATTTATTGAATTAACAGAAAAAGAATATAAAAAATTTTATAATGACTATCAAGGAGTATTTTTGCAATCCATAGAAATAGCTAAGGTAAACAATCAAACAAATAATCAAACTTTTTATCTTGGCGTCAAAGAAAATAATAAAACAATCGCGGCTTCTTTATTTATAGTTAGAAACAATAAAGGTAGAAAATACTTATATTCACCTAGAGGCTTACAGGTTGATTATAATAATATGAAATTATTGAATTTTTATGTTAATAATTTAAAAATATTTGCTAAAAAAAATAAGTATTATATGTTAAAAATAGATCCGTATATCGAACTATATTCAAGAAATCCCGAAGGAAAAAAAGTAGAGGGAATAAATAATGAACATATTATTGATAATTTGACAAAATTAGGTTTTAATTATTTGAATTATTCTGTTCAAAAAAAATGGTTTTATGTTTTGGACATCCAAAACAGATCTGAAGAAGAAATATTTAATAACTTTCGGAGTACAGTTAGAAACATTATTCGAAAATGTCAAAGAATAGGTATAGAAATTGAAGAAATAGAAAATGATTTTACAAGATTTTCGCAAATAGTATCAGAAACAGCTGAAAGAAAAAACTTTTCTGTTCGTGATGAAGAATACTATTCTTTAATGAAAAAAGAGTTTAAAGACAATTTAATGGTATTAATTGCCAAGATTAATTTGAAAAAATATTTAATTATTCTAAATAAGGAATTAAAAGAGTTAAAAGAAAATTTTTCTAAAATAAAGGGCGAAGGCAAGCGAAAAAATCACCAAGATAATATTGATAATGTAGAATCAACTATAATAAAAATAAAAGATATAATAAATAAATATGGAGAAGAAATAGATTTAGCAGCTTCGATGTTCTGCGTAAGTGACCAAGAAGTAGTTTATTTATATAGTGGATCAAAAGAAGAGTTTTTATTTTTAAATGCTCCATATTTACTACAGTGGGAAATAATTAGAGAAACTATTAAAAGAAAAATTCCAAGATATAACTTCTATGGAATTGAAGATCTATCGGATAATAGATTAAAAAATAAAGGTGTATATGAATTTAAAAAAGGATTTAATGGCAAGGTTATTGAAACAATAGGTGAATTAGATTTATATTTATCATTTATAGATAAGATCAAATATAATCTTAAAAATATTATCAAGAAAAAATAGCATATATTTGATATAATATATTACCAAGTGATTAGGAGGAATTGTTTTGAAAGTTATACTATTAGAAGATGTCAAAAAAGTTGGTAAGAAAGATGATATTGTCGAGGTAAGTGATGGCTATGCAAATAATTTTTTAATAAAAAATAAGTTAGCTATCCAGTATACTAAAGTAAGTAAAGAAAGATTAAATCAAGAACTTGAAACAAGAGCATTAGAAGAAGACTTGCTAATTAAGGAAATGAAAAAATGGCAAGAAAAATTAGAAAAAACAACAATCACTTTTGAAGTACAAACTGGTAAAGAGGATCAAGTATTTGGTCAAATATCTTCAAAACAAATAAAAGATAAGTTAATGGATATGGGCTATGAAATCAAAAGAAATAGTATCATTATAGATAAGCCGTTAGATTCAATTGGATTTCATAATGTGAACATTCAATTACATAAACAAGTAGTTGCAAAAATAAAAGTTAATTTAATAAAGAAGTAGGTGAAACATGTCAACAAGAAAGTTACCACAAAATATTGATGCAGAAATGGAAGTTTTAGGAGCTGCATTTTTAACAAGATATGCTTTTGATAAAATCTGTGAAGAACTATCTCAGGACATGTTTTTAGATGAAAAAAATAAACGAATATTTGAAGCGATAAAGAATTTATATGATAAACAAACACCTTTAGATGTAACTACAATCTCAAATGAATTAGATCGTTTAGATTATTTAAAATTTGTAACATTAGAATATTTAGCAGAAGTAATTGACTCGGTAGCAACTGCCGCGAATGTTGATTATCACATTAATATTGTTTATGAAAAAGCACTATTAAGAAAGTTGATTGATACATCAACAAATATTATTACTAAAGCTTATGATGAAAAAGAAACTGCTGAAGATGTAGTTGACGGGGCAGAAAAAGCAATTTTTGAAGTAACTAAGAGAAGAAAAGCTGGAGAATTTCAACCTATTGGTGAGGTTTTAAGAAAGGTTCAAGAAATAGTTGAACAAAAAGCTAAAAGTGATCAAGAGGTAACTGGTATAGCAAGTGGCTTTTATGATTTAGATAAAATGACGAGTGGTTTTCATGAAAACGAACTAATTGTTTTAGCGGCAAGGCCAGGTATGGGGAAAACCGCTATTGGCTTAAATATGGCGGCTCACGCTGCCTTAAACAGCGATAAAGCAGTAGCTTTCTTTAGTTTGGAAATGGGAGCTGAACAATTGGTTACTAGATTGATTAGTTCAATCGGTGGTATTGATGGTAATAAACTTAAGACTGGTCAATTAAATAGTTCCGATTGGAAAAGATTTAATGAAGCAATGAGTGAATTAGGAAAGGCAAAACTTTTCTTGGAAGATGCCTCAGGAACGAGAGTGTCAGATATTCGGGCTAAGTGTAGAAGATTAGCCAATTCTTCTCAAGGCCTAGGTTTAGTAATTATTGACTATTTACAAATAATAGAAGGAATGCAAAGATATGCAGGAAACCGTCAGCAAGAAATTTCTGAAATATCACGTTCTCTAAAAATAATGGCAATGGAGCTTAAAGTACCAGTAATTGCCCTTGCTCAATTATCAAGAAATCCAGAGCAAAGAAATGATAAAAGACCAAGTTTAAGTGACTTAAGAGAGTCAGGATCTATCGAACAAGATGCAGATATTGTTATGTTCTTATATACTGATGATTATTATGATAAAGATCGAAAAGGTAATGATTCATATAAAATGGAACTAATCATAGGAAAACAACGTAATGGTGGAGTTGGGATGATTGAATTATTATTTGAAAAGAATATAAGTAACTTTAGAAATTTATTACAAGATAGAACAGAAAAGGAAGAATAGATGAAATTTAAAGACCAAATAAAAATTATTATTTCAACACTAATATTTGCAATATTAATTTTTTATGTTGGTATAAACTCTGAGGGAATAACCAATCCAAAAGATGCATATTTTGTTTACTTAGACGGTATGAAAATTGGTGTTATTGAAGAAAAGCAAGAGCTATTAAATAAAATAAATAAAGAACAAGAAGCAATAAAGAAAAAATATAAAGTAGAGCAAGTATATCCTGCCAAAGGATTAGAAATTGTTAAATCAACTACTTTTGATAAAAAGTTTTCAAAAATTGATGATATATATAATAAAATTAATAATTTTTCAATAAAAGGATATGTAGTTACAATTAATAGTAAAAAAGAAGATGTAAAAAAAGAACTCGTTTATATATTAAATAAAGATGATTTTGATGAAGCTATGAAAAAGTTAATAACTGCATTTATTCCCGAAGAAAAATATTTGGACTATATTAATGAAAATCAAAAAGAAATAATCGATGTAGGTGAGCATATCAATAATATTTTTATTGATGAAAAAATAACTATCAGAGAAGATTTTATAAGCACAAAAAATGATATTTTAACAAATGTTGAAGATATAAGTAGATATTTGCTTTATGGTACAAGCACAGAAAATAAAAAATATACAGTAAAAAGTGGTGACACATTAGAAACAATAGCTGAAAAAAATAATTTAAATATTACCGAGTTATTAATTGCCAATCCAAATATTAAAAGCAAAGATGCTCTTCTTTCTTCAAAAGGAGACCAAACATTAAACGTTAGTTTAGTATCACCTATTGTTAGTGTTGTTTCAAAAACTGAACTCGTTGAAAAACAAATTGCATATTTTGAAACGATTGTTAGATATGATAACAAACTAAATTATGGTACAAGCTATGTAGAACAAAAAGGTGAAAATGGTATTGCTAGGGTAAAATATGAAGTTGAATATGTTAATGGTGAAATATTAGATGCTAAGAAAATATCAATGACAGAGCTTTCTCCTTCTATTAACAAAATAATCGTAAGAGGTGGGTATAGAAGTACAACACCAGTAGTAGGTAATCCAGAAGACTGGGCAAGACCAACGGTTAATTATTGTGTTATTAGTAGTGGTTTTGGTCCACGTTGGGGTGATTTCCATGATGCAATAGACATAAGAGGTTGCGGAGGTCTTGGCTCACCAATTTTTGCGGCCAATGATGGAGTTGTATTTTTTGCTGGAAAATCACATTTATATAATCCAGGTATTCATATAAGAATTGATCATCAAAACGGTTATTATACTAGTTACCTACATTTATCAAAAGTAAATGTATCAGTTGGCCAAGTTGTTAAAAGAGGACAAAAGATTGGAGAAATGGGAAGTACTGGAAGATCAAGTGGTGTTCACTTACACTTTTCTGTGTATTATATACCAGGTAGTGATAGGTTTATTTATGAACCAAGACAATATGCAATAGATCCACTAAAAGTTTCTTCTGCTTTCAGGTACTAATGAATGAAAATTTGTGTTTTAGCAAGCGGTTCAAAAGGTAATTCAACTTTTATTGAAACCAATAATAAAAAAATATTAATTGATGTTGGAACTACAATGACTAATATTAGCAATAAATTAAATAGTATTAATCAAAATTTATCAGAGATAGATTATATTATTATTTCTCATACTCATATCGATCATATTAGTGCTTTAGATAAAATCATTAAAAAACATGAACCATATATTTGTCTTAGTCAAAAAATGTTATTAGATTTACCATTTTTAGATGATTATAAAAAACTAATTATTCATGATAATGATTTATTAATTGATGGTATAAGTTTAGAAATAATAAAAACAAGCCATGATACATCTGATTCAAGAGGATTTTTAATTTCGTTTGCAAATAAATCTGTTGTATACATAACTGACACCGGTTATTTAAACTCTAGACATTTTAATAGATTGAAAAATAAAAATGTATATATTTTAGAAAGTAATCACGATCCAGAATTATTAATAAAAGGAAAGTATCCAAAGTGGTTACAAGCGAGAGTTTTGAGTGATGTTGGTCACTTATCAAATGAATTTGCTTCAGTTTACCTAACAAAGTTTATTGGTAAAAATACCAAGAAGGTAATACTTGCTCATTTAAGTAAAGAAAACAACACTGAACAATTAGCCTTAAAACAATTTAATGAAACAATGAGTATTAATCAAATAGACTTTAATGACGTAATTATCGCTAAACAAGATGAGCCAACTGAGGTAATAGAAATATGATTAAAATAATTTGTTTAGGTAAAATCAAAGAAAAATATTTAAGTGAATTAATTGCTGATTATAAGAATAGAATCGAAAAATATCACTCAATTAAAATTATCGAATTAAAAGATAATGATAATATTAATATAGAAACCGAGCAAATAATCAAACAGCTAAAAAGCAATGAATATAATATTGTTTTAGATATAGCAGGTGAAGCTGTTAATTCCGAAAAGTTATCCGAAATTATCGAAGATTGTTTTACTAACGGTTATGGAAATATTAATTTTATTATTGGTAGCTCTAACGGCCTAGCAAATGAAATAAAAGCAAGAGCTAATAAAATAATTTCTTTTGGAAAGGTAACATATCCTCATGGACTATTTAGAGGAATGTTATTAGAACAGATATATAGAACATTTAAAATAATAAATAATGAAAAATATCATAAATAGGAGGAATATAATGACTAGAGTTGTTTTTGTAATATTTACTAAAAACGAAAAATTATTAGTAGTAAAATCTGTCAGATCAGCCAAACAAAATCTTTATACACTTGTTGGTGGAACAGTAATGGAAGATGAAACAATATTAGAAGGTGCAGTAAGAGAAGTAAAAGAGGAAGTAAGTCAGGAGTTTAATATAAAACAACTAGATTTAAAACCATTATTTCAATTTGTTGAGCCAGCTGCTTCAGACCCAAATTTGATTATAGAAATAAATATTTTATTATCAAAAAAGGAAATCGATGTCGAAATGAATCCGGATTTAGAAATACTTGACTATAAATGGATTGATATTGATGATAAAAAAATTAATTTATCTTCAGCGGTAACAAAATATGTAATTCCTTGGTTGAAAGAAAATAAACAATGATCGATAATGACTGGGACCAAAAATTAAGTATTGTTTTAGAAAGTCAAGGATTTTCCTCTTTTTTAAAAATGATTAAATTGAAATATAATGAAAAAGAAATATATCCTCCACAAGAGTTAATTTTTAATGCTTTTAAAAATACAACTTTTGCAAATACAAAGGTTGTAATTATCGGTCAAGATCCATATCACGGAAAAAAAGAAGCTAACGGCTTGGCTTTTTCTGTTAATAAAGAAATAAAAATACCACCATCTCTGAGAAATATATACAAAGAACTCCATAATGATTTAAAAATCAAGATTCCTAGTCACGGCGATTTAACTTCTTGGGCAAAAGAAGGAGTATTATTGCTTAATTCAGTATTGACGGTCGAAAAAGATAATCCAGCATCTCACAAAAGCCTTGGTTGGGAACTCTTTACTGATTACGTAATAAAAACATTGAATAATAAGGAAACTCCAATAGTATTCATCTTATGGGGGAATTTTGCAAAGTCAAAAAAACAATTTATTACAAATAAAAAACATTTAATAATTGAATCAACTCATCCTTCGCCATTCTCAGCAAATTCTGGTTTTTTTGGTAGTAAACCTTTTTCAAAAACAAATGCTTATTTGAAAAAAAATAATCTCCAAGAAATTAACTGGGAGATTAATATTTAAAATCATTTATAATATCATCACTCATATCTTTATTATCAAAATATGTTTTTTCTTTAATTCCATGAATTTTTGCTACAATGTTTGATGGGAACTTGCGAACTAAAATATTCAACTTGCTAGTATATTTATTATAAAATGCTTTAGCTGATTCTATTTTTTCATCACTATTTTTTATTTTTTGGATTATTTCTTTAAAATTTTGATTATTTTGTAATGAAGAATAATCTTTTTTTATTTGTCTAATAACACTTATGCACTCAGTCGTTTTACGATCAAATTCAAAATTAGTTATTTTTTTATTTTTTAAGTCTCTTATTTCTTCAAAGGCAACATCGTTTATTTCAGTTTCAGAAACAATAATTTTTTCGGCAGAAATAACCAAATCATATCTTTCTCTTAGGGTATCATCTATGACACTTTCAGATTCATTTATACGAATAATGTTTCTTTGTAATCGATTATATAAAATAATATAAAAAATACCGATTAGGCCACCAATAACAACAATAATGCCGAGAATATAGAAAAATAATTCCATTTAAATCACCCTTATTATTTATATATTAGCATAAATATAAGATAAATTGAAATAAAAGGAGTAATTAGTTTGACAACTAATTATATTAACTATATAATATAATTGGTGATATAAATGATAAACGATAGTAATCAAACTGAAGAAATGATTAGTCCATTTGAAAGTCCAAATTCAGGTTTGGATATTTTTGAAACGACAGTTCCTCCAGTAACAAGTAATCAATCTGTGGAAGGAAAAGTTCTTTCTGGTGTTATTGGTAGCATTGAAACCCCAAACGCTGAACCATCTTTAACTTTAGAATCAGCAGTTGTTTCAGAACCGGTCGCTTTAACAAGTGTAGAAAAGCCAGATGTAAAATTAGACTCAGATCAAGGCGGAGTTAACTTAGAATCAACAACAGAACAAAGTCAACTAGAAGAAACAATAGTTCCTGATTATTCATTCTTATCAGAATTTAGTGTGGAAAGTGAACCTATTGTTAACCAAACTCAAGAACTAGTTGCAGAAGCACCAGTTGTTATGGAAACTCCAACTGTTGAAGAACCAGTTGTAGAAACGCCTCCTGTTATGGAAATCCCAACTGTTGAAGAACTGGCAGTAGAAGCCCCAATTGTTATGGAAACTCCAACTGTTGAAGAACCAACTGTTACTCAGGCACCGGTTGAACCGTCTGATGATCAAACAGTTGAGGCAGAAGAGGCTAAATTAAACGAAATCTTAAAAGGTTTAGATGAAGAAAAAAGAATGCTAACTACAAAGGTTGCTGAAATTGGTGCCCAAACTATGGAAACTCAAGCAACAGCTGAAGCACTGGAAGAATCTGTTAAAAAACAAGCAAATCAAATAAAAGTTAAAGCAATAAATATTAAAACAAGGGCAGTTAGAAAAATGGAAGCAGATATTAATAAATTGAAACTGCAAGTTGATGAGGCTAGAAAAAGACACGAAGAAATTTCAAGCAGGAAACTAGCTTTAGTTGAACAACAAAAGAAAAATGCTGAAATGCTAGTTAGATTAGAAGAAGCAGAAAAAAGAGTTGCTCAAGATAGTGAATTTACTGAAGAAGTTGGTCAAGCAAAATCATATTCAAATGCCGCATAGGCATTTTTTTATGGCAAATTAATGTTAACTAGCTTGATTATAAATGACAAACAATATTATTTTTGCTAAACTTATAATAGATATGAGGGTAGTATGAATAATCAGGTTAAAATAAAATATGAAAATGGTCAAGAAGAATTCCACCAACAAGGTGTAAGTTTTTTTGAACTTAGTAAAATATATCAAAGTAATATGATAAATCCGATAATTGCTGCTAAAGTAAATAACGTTTGTTTTCGATTAGAGGATAAAATATTTCAGGATTCAGAAGTTAAATTTATTGATTATAATGATCTTGAGGGTCACGCTATGTATAAATCTGGTCTTAAATTTGTTCTATACGTTGCTTTAAAAGAATTATATGGTAAGAAAGCCGACGTAATGTTTTATAATTCAATTGATAAAGGGATTTATACAAAGATAATTGCTAATGGCGATGTTAATGAAGAATTTATTGCAAAGTTAAAAAATAAAATGCTTGAAATTATTGAAAAAGATTTGCCATTTACAAAGCAAATGATTAGAAATGCAGATGCTATTCAATATTACAATACCGTTGATGAAATTGAAAAGGCAATAAATATTGAAAATGCAACAAATGAAATTGTAACGTTGTATAAATTGATGAAATATTATAATTATTTTTATACAAATATGCCGTCATCTACTGGTGTATTAACTAAGTTTGAGTTATCTATACTTGATTCAGAACACCTGATATTAAGATATCCAACGCCAAGAAGTAACGAAACGGTGCCTGAATATAATCATTATGATAAAACCTTAGAGGCATTTGAAACATATCGTGATTGGCTTGAAAGAATAAGAGTACCATACGTAGCTAATTTAAATAAAATTGTAGCAGATTGTCAGGAAAGAGACTTCATATTAATGAATCATATTATTTCTGAAAATCAATTTTTCAAAATAGCCAGTAGAATTGCTGAAAAAAGCTCTAAAAGTAAGGTGAAAGCAGTATTTATTGCTGGCCCATCTAGTTCGGGAAAAACAACAAGTGCTAGAAAAATGGCAGTTCAATTAAAAGCTTTTGGTTTAAATCCATTTGTAATTTCTGCTGATGACTTTTATAAAGAACGTAATGAAAGTCCAGTTCTTCCCAATGGAAAATTCGATTTTGAATCAGTTGATGCTTTAGATTTAGAGTTAATGGATAAAACATTAGGTAAATTGATCAACTATGAAGAAGTATTATTACCAACATTTAATTTCTTTACTGGGATGAAAGAATATAAAAATGAACCAGTAAAATTAAAAGAGGACGATATTATTATTTTTGAAGGATTACATTGTATGAATAATCGTATTACTGATATGATTCCTAAAGAAAATCAATATAAAATATATATTAGTCCATTTCCTGGGTTGAACATTGACCGTCATAACTATATATCATCAGTTGATTTAAGATTGATTAGAAGAATGGTTAGAGACAATGTATATCGTGGTTATCCGGTTGAAAAAACAATAGCAATGTGGCAAGATGTAAGAGAAGGTGAAGAAAAATATGTTTTCCCTTATCAAAATCAAGCTGATGATATATTAAATACATCTTTAGTTTATGAAATAGGTGTATTAAGAGTATTTGCTGAACCATTATTAAGTTCAGTTCCAGTAAGCTCAAGCTATTATCAAGAAGCTAGAAGATTACTTGGATTTTTAAGAGGCTTTTTTCCAATATCTCCTGAGTATGTATCTAGAGATACTGTATTAAGAGAGTTTATTGGAGATAGTATATTCCATTAAAAGAAAGGAAGATTTTATGAAAAAAGTAGCAATTAATGGATTTGGTAGAATAGGAAGATTAGCGTTCAGAGAATTATCTGATAGAGAGGACTATGAAGTAGTTGCAATCAATGATTTAACCGATGCAGAAACATTATCTTATTTATTAAAATATGATACAAACCACCGTACATTTCATCCAGAGCTAATAAGTAATGATGCAGAATATTTATATTTTGGTAATAAAAGAATAAAAATATATGCGGAAAAGGATGCATCATTATTGCCTTGGGGTGAACTAGGAATAGATGTAGTCTTGGAGTGTTCTGGGCATTATACATCATTAGATAAAGCAATGGCACATATAAATGCAGGGGCGAAAAAAGTGCTTATTTCAGCACCAGCAAAAGGGGACTTAGAAACAGTAGTTTTTGGTGTTAATGATGATATTTTAGATGGATCAGAACAAGTTGTTTCAGCAGCTAGTTGTACAACAAATTGTTTAGCGCCAGTTTTAAAAGTAATTGAGGATAATATTGGAATTGTTAAAGGTTTCATGACAACTATTCATGCTTACACGAATGATCAAGCAACGCTTGATGTTCCACATAACAAAGGAATAAATTCGAGAAGAGGAAGAGCTTGTGCAATGAACATTGTTCCAGCATCTACTGGAGCAGCAAGTGCGATTGGTTTAGTTATTCCTTCATTAAAAGGTAAGTTAGATGGAATGGCCTTTAGAGTCCCTGTAAGTGACGGATCAGTAGTTGATATAACTATGGAACTAAAAAGAAATACTTCGGTTGAAGAGTTAAATAAATTATTTGAAAATAATCAAAATGAAACATTAAAATTTACTATGGATCCAATTGTTTCGAGTGATATTATCGGCAGTAGAGTTGGAGCTCTAATTGACGGTCAATCAACAAGCGTAATTGAGGCAGACGGGAAACAACTTGTAAAAGTAGTTGCCTGGTATGACAATGAAATGGGTTATACAGTTCAAATGATTAGAACGTTTGATAAATTAATGAAATAGGTGGAAACACCTTTTTTATTGCATTAAATATATTCGAATGTATAATATAGGTGTTACAAAAAAGAAGCAAACAAATTATAAATATGTTAAAAGGGTTTTGGTGATAAAATGTCGCAGAAATTTAGAAAATGGACAGACGAAGATGTAGAGATATTAAGAGAACTTTGGGGCAATGAAAGTATTGATACTATTTCCAAAAAACTAAAAAGATCAATTAATGCAATAAAGATTAAAGCCTCAAAATTAAATCTTGGTTCAATGAAATCAAACAATTTATTAGATATAACAATAAGCGATATTTCTAAGCTTTTTGACGTTGGCAGGTCAACTATTTTAGGAAGATGGCAAAAACAAGGTTTGGAAATAACAAAAAAATATGTTTCAGAAAAAAGTTTTTATTATTGTGTTGATCAAGAAAAACTTCTGAAATTTTTAAAGAATAACCAAAATATCTGGGATAGTAAAAAGCTGGAAAGATTTGCTTTAGGTACAGAACCAAAGTGGTTAGTTGAAAAAAGAAAATCTGATTATGAAAGCTTTGTTCCAGAAATTACTACCTGGACTAAAGAAGAACTTGAAATAGCAAAAAAAATGATTACTGGAAATTATACAGCCGAAGAAATTGCAATATTTTTACAAAAAAGTAAAAAAGGAACATTGCAAAAACTAAGAAAATTAGGTTATGCTTATTCATCAAAAGTATATTGGCGGGAATGGGAATTAACATATCTGACTGAAAATTGTGAAAAAATAACACTAGCAGAAATGGCAAAAGAATTAAGAAGAACCGAAAGAGCTGTAGCAAATAAAATTCGGAGAATGGGTCTTAAATATACTCCGCAAAAACAATGGACACAAAAAGAAATAGACTATTTAAAACTCAATTATGGAAAAATGTCCAAAAAACTAATTTGTGAAAATATTAATCGTAGTATTAAGGCAGTAAATAATAAAGTTAGAGAATTAGGAATATCAATAGTAATTTGGAACGAGGAAGAGGTTAAATATCTAATGGAAAATTATGATAAATTACCAATTTCTGAAATAGCTAATTATTTACAAAAAAGTACCAACACTATTGTTAGAAAAGCTAAAAAAATGGGAATTAGTTTTAGTAAAAGCTGGAAGTCAGAAGAAATAGAATATCTAATGGTTAATTATGGAAAAATATCGACAGCTATGATGGCAAAACATCTTAACAGAAGCGCAGCGGCAATCGGGATAAAAGCTAGAAGTTTGGGTTTGTTTGCAGAATCAAAAAAATGGAGTGAAACAGAATTAAACTATTTAATCGAGCATTACGGTAAAAAAACAAGTAGAGAAATTGGAATTCATCTTGGGCGAACTAGAGATGCTGTAATAAAAAAAGCGGGTGAAGTTGGCTTAAAATATATGAAAAGAAAGCCATGGAGCAAAGAAGAAGAACAATATTTATTAGAGCTTAGTGATGTTTGTTGTATAGATGAAATAGCCAAAATATTAAATAGAACGCCAAATTCGATACGCAAGAAACTTGAAAAATTGGCTGTTGATTCAAAAGTAATTCACAGTCAATTAACACTAAAAAAGTCTAATTCTTGAATCGAGCTAAAAACTAGGTTATAATTTTAATATAAGGAGAATAGAGATAATGAAAAATATTGAATCGTTAAATTTGAGCAATAAAAAGGTAATAATGCGTTGTGACTTTAATGTAACTATTAAAGATGGAAAAATACTTGATGATACAAAGATAGTCAAAACACTAAAAACAATTAATTATTTACTTGATAATAATTGTTCAATAATAATGTTGTCACATTTCGGTAAAGTTAAAGATGAAGAAAGTAAAAGTAAAAACACTTTAAAACCCGTTGCAGAACACTTAAGTAATTTATTAAATAAGGAAGTTGTTTTTGTAAATACTACGAGGAGTGAAGATTTAACAAATAAGTGTGCAAATCTACAATCGGGTCAACTATTACTTGTGGAAAACACAAGGTTTGAAGATGTCCCTAATAAATTAGAAAGTGGAAATGATCAAGAATTAGCTAAGTACTGGGCTTCTTTAGGTGAAGTATTTGTTAATGACGCATTTGGGTCATCGCATCGTGCTCATGCTTCTGTCTGTGGTATTGCTAACTATTTACCGGCTGTTAATGGCTTTATTGTTGAAGAAGAGGTTGAAAGTCTAAGTAAGTTAATTATCAATCCAGAAAGACCGTTTACAGTAGTTATGGGAGGTGCGAAAGTTGATGATAAAATTGATTTAATTAAATCGTTAATCCCTAAATGTGATTACTTAATTACAGGTGGTGGTATTGCTAATACATTTTTATTGGCAAAGGGCTATGAAATTGGACAATCACTTGCTAATGCTGAATTAGTTGAAGAAGTAAAAAACATATTAAATAATTATTCTGAAAAAATTATTTTACCATTAGATGTTGTGGTTGGAAAAAGCGAATCTAATTATTGGGCTAATAAAGAATTAGATAATATTGCAAGTGATGAATTAATATATGATGTTAGTCAAAAAACAATATCTAATATTAAAGATATCGTTAATAAATCAAAAACAATTTTTGTTAATGGAACCGTAGGTTTATATGAAAATGAACTCTTTGCTAATGGAACGAAGCAAGTTTTAGAAGCTATTGGTAATTCGGAAGCAATTTCTATTGCAGCTGGCGGCGATTCAGTAAGTGCTGTTAATCATTTTAATTTAACAGATAAATTTAACTTTTTATCAACTGGCGGCGGAGCATCGTTAGAGTTTATTATTGATGGTGATTTACCTGGAATAGTTAAGTAGGTAAATATGATAATTGTTGGTAATCTAAAAATGAATCAAAGTCTTTCTGAGGCAATAGAATATGAGAAAAAATTAGTTCATAGTGAAATAATTATATGTCCTTCCTATCCATATTTATCATTATTTAAACAAAATGGTTATAAATTATGTGCCCAAAATGTTAGTGGATTTAACAATGGTCCCTATACGGGCGAAGTAAGCGCTAGTCAGATCAAATCGTTGGATGTCGATTATGTATTGATTGGGCACTCAGAAAGAAGACACGTCTTTAATGAAACCCAAACAACAATTAATGATAAAATCAATAAAGCATTAGAAAATGAATTGAATATTGTTTATTGTATTGGTGAAACGTATGAACAAAAAAATAATGATAAGACGTTCTCTATATTGGAAGAACAAATAAAAAGTGTTTTTGATCAAGTTAATTTAAAAGATATCAAACATATTGTTATTGGTTATGAACCAGTTTGGGCAATTAGTGATGGGATAAACCCAGGATTAACACCAACTATTGAAGAAATTAATAAAGTTAATGAATTTATTAAAATTTATATTCAAAATAACTATAATTCCAATATTAAAGTTTTATATGGCGGTAGTGTTAATCTTAATAATATTAAAGAGTTACTCAATCTTAAAAACAATGATGGTTTCCTAATTGGTGGGGCATCTAAAAATGTAGATGATTTACTAAAAATTAATGAAATATGTAAACAGTAATTATATTACTGTTTTTAATTTGTAATATCATCTATACTATATATAGTAAGCGTGGTCAAAATTGTTTCGGACAGAAAGGCAGTCTTTTATTATTGAAAACCAAGACTCTGTAGTAGCAATACTACATAATTTAGGAATTCCATCCCATTTAGATGGCTATAAATACTTGAAATTAATTTTATCTGAAAATCTAAAAGATGAAAAAAACTTTTATTCTTTTATTGAAAATAAACACTCGATTAATCAAGCAAATGTTGAAAGATCAATTAGGTATGCGATAGAAGTTGGTTGGAACCGTGCGAGCTATCAACACATTGAAACAATATTTGGTAATAGTATAGAATTAATGCGTTCTAAACCAACCAATTTAGAATTTATTACCGCGGTATTTGAACAACTAAATGACAAAATGTGAAGTTTATTTCACTTTAATATGGACTATATTTGTGATAATATTAAAGAAGAAAGAAAACAAAGGTGATAAAAAATGAACGATTTATTAATTGTAATCTTAATGTTAATAATTCCCATTGGAGCTCAATTATATATAATGTCGACTTATAATAAATATAAAAAAGTGGGAAACAGTAACCAGTTGAGTGGTTTTGAAGTTGCTAGAAAAATATTAGATGAAAACGGTTTAGAGAGTGTTCATGTTGTAGAAGTTAAAGGCCAATTATCAGACCATTATGATCCGAGAAGAAAAGTTGTTAGATTATCAACTGAAGTGTTTCACGGTGAGTCAATAGCCTCAAGTTCAATAGCTGCTCATGAAGTTGGGCATGCTATTCAAGATAAAGAAAAATATGTATTTTTAAAAATCAGATCAATAATATTTCCATTTGCCAAGATTGTCTCTTATGCGGCATATATATTACTAATAATCGCGGCGTTTTTACAGGCTGTTAACTTGATATGGCTTTCTATAGGTTTAATGGTTTTTAGTTTATCTTTTCAATTTGTGACTCTGCCAGTTGAATTTAATGCGTCACATCGAGCAAAGGAGCAACTTGATAAACTAAATTTATTATCTAAAACAGAGATAACAGGAGTTGATAAAGTATTAAAATCAGCTGCCTTGACTTATGTTGCTTCATTAACTGCGTCTATTTTACAAATCTTAAGAATAGTTATTCAAATAACTGGTAACGATTAGAAAATTAGGTTATTATATCAGTAGGGAGTGAGTAGATTGAATTCGGAATTAATTACAATAACAAATTCATTTAAAAGAACAGTTGACCAAGAAATAGAAAAAGTGTTAACAGAGATGCCATACTTTAATCGTAGTATGAAAAATAAATTAATGGATAGATTACTAGAGACACTGAGACATTATAATAATGATTTGGACATAAGAAAATTAGAAGATTTTATTGATTTTGATTTATTTCCATTAATAAATCAACAAACTAAAAAAGTATTATTAGGTAGAATAGATGATATATCATCCGTAGCAAAATCATTTGTTCAAGAAAATTCGGTTGTTGAGAATGGAGACAAAGAAAAAGAAATTATGAAGCAACAAATAGATTCTATAATGTCTAGGTTATATAGTTCAACCGAAGAAATAAGTGAACAAAAAATCAGTTTTGAAAATTTATTTGAAGAATTAGAAGAATTATTTTCTAAAAGTAAATTCGCTGCACCTGACAATCAAGATCAAACTAAAGAAGTAAAAAGAATATTTTCAAGAACAAAAGAAGAAACAGAAGATTACTATAAAGAAAAACTTAAAGAATTAGTTAATAAAACTCAACAAAAGTCTGAAGAAGTATATGGAGTTAGAACTTCTCAATTAAATTCTAACACCTTAAATCAGCCGACTACAGAAGCACCGTCAATTAATCCATTTGATTAAAAGAAAGATTGTCTTTCTTTTTTTTATAACATTGTGTGGATGTTTTAAAAATGATAAAATATAAACAGAAAGCATGTGGTAATATGTTTGAATTAGTTGCAAATTATCAGCCCTCAGGTAATCAACCCAAAGCTATTGAAGAATTAGTTAATGGTCTTAAAGCAGATAAAAGAGACCAAGTTCTTTTAGGTGCGACTGGCACTGGTAAAACATTTACAATTGCTAATGTTATTAATGAAGTTCAAAAGCCTACTCTTGTTCTTGCTCATAATAAGACTTTAGCTGGACAACTATACTCGGAGTTAAAAGAATTGTTTCCTAATAATCGGGTTGAATATTTTGTGTCTTATTATGATTACTATCAACCAGAAGCATATGTACCTAGCACTGATACATATATTGAAAAAGACTCATCCATTAATGATGAAATTGATGAACTAAGACACGCTGCTACAAGTTCATTATTAACTAGAAGTGATACAATTGTTGTTGCTTCTGTTTCTTGTATATATAATATTGGTGATGTTGAATCATATGAAAAACATATGTTAATTTTAAATGTTGGTGATAATATATCCAGAGAAAATATTTTGACAAGATTAATTGATATGACTTATGAAAGAAATGAACTAGACTTTCATCGAGGAACATTTAGGGCTAAAGGTGATGTAATCGATATAATTCCAGCCTATGAAAGGGCAAATGGAATTAAAATTGAATTGTTTGGTGATGAAATTGAAAGAATATCAGAATTTGAAGTATTAACAGGAACTATATTAAATAGTAAAAAATCAGTAAGCATTTATCCTGCTAGCCACTTTGTAACAACAGCAGAAAATATAGAAGAAGCTATCCGAAGAATAAAATTAGAATTGGAAGAAAGATTAATATATTTTAAAGAGAATAATAAATTATTAGAAGAGCAAAGACTAAGAGAACGAACAAATTATGATATGGAAATGTTAAAAGAAACTGGTTTTTGTTCAGGAGTAGAAAACTATTCAAGACATTTAGCTTTAAGAGATGAAGGAGAAACTCCAAATACATTAATGGATTTTTTTCCCGAGGATTACTTATTAGTAATTGATGAATCCCATGCAACTATTCCTCAAGTGCGAGGAATGTATAACGGTGATCATTCGAGAAAGCAAACCTTAGTTGATTATGGCTTTAGATTACCAAGTGCTTTAGATAATCGCCCATTACAATTCGATGAATTTAACAAAAAAATTAATCAAGTAATATATGTATCTGCAACACCAGGTGACTATGAATTAGAACTTGTTAATAATAATTATGTTGAACAAATAATTAGACCAACAGGACTTCTTGACCCAATAATAAAAATTAGAAAGACAAAGGGTCAAATAGAAGATATAATCAATGAAATAAATAATAGAACTAATAATAATGAAAGGGTTCTAATTACTACTCTTACGATTAGAATGGCTGAAGAATTGACTAATTATTTGAAAGAATTAAATATCAAAGTTGCCTATTTACATAGTGAAGTGAAAACTTTAGAGAGAATTAAAATAATTAGAGATTTAAGACTAGGTAAGTATGATGTCTTAGTTGGAATAAATCTTTTAAGAGAAGGTTTAGATATTCCAGAAGTTAGTTTAATTTGTATATTAGATGCAGATAAACAAGGTTTCTTAAGAAGTGAAAGAAGTTTAATTCAAACAATTGGTAGGTGTGCGAGAAATGTTAATGGTGAAGTAATCCTCTATGCAGATACAATTAGTGAAGCTATGGATAAGGCTATTAAAGAAACGGAAAGAAGAAGAAAAATTCAAGAGGAATATAATCTTAATAATAATATTACCCCTAAAACAATAATCAAAGAAATTAGAGACTTAATAACTAATGAAATTGAACTAAAGGAAGAAACAAAATTAACAAAAAAAGAAAAAGAACTACTTATGGATAATTTAGAAAGAGAAATGAAAGAAGCTGCTAAGAACTTTGATTTTGAAAAAGCTATAGAGCTTAGAGACATATTATTTGAAATGAAGTCAAGCTAAGAGAGATATGAAAAAAATTGTTATGCAATTTATTTAATTATCGGGTTCTATTTATTACAATTATTAATATAATATTTAAAAATAAGGATTTAATTACTTTTATCTTATAATAATTTCAGTAATATTTATCTCAAGGTATATTTTTAATAATTCAATATTTGATTAAGGAGGAAAGAGATGAAAAAAGCATTAATAACAGGAGCGAGTTCGGGTTTAGGAAGAGAACTTGCATATAATCTAAGCGATTTAGGATATGATCTAGTCCTAGTTGCAAGAGACAAAAAAGGATTAGAAGAAACGAAGAAAAATTGTAAAACAAAAGCCGATATATATATTTGTGACTTAAGTAATGAAAAAGAAGTAAAACAACTATATGAAGATAATAAAAAAGTAGATCTGCTAATAAATAATGCAGGATTTGGTTTGTTTGGTTATTTTCATGAAACTGACTTACAAAAAGAATTAGATATGATTGATGTAAATATTAAAGCATTACATATCTTAACTAAATTATATTTGAGTGATTTCATAAAAAATGATTCAGGAAGAATACTAAATGTTGGCAGTGTTGCTGGTTTTCAAGCAGGACCACAATTAAGTACCTATTACAGTACTAAAAACTATGTTGTGAAACAAACACTAGCGATTAGTCACGAACTAAAAGAATTAAAAAGCAATGTAAAAATTTCTGTTCTTTGTCCTGGACCATTTAATTCTAAGTTTAATGAAACTGCAGGTGCGGTATTCAAATCAAAAAACATTGAAAGTGTTGAAATTGCTAAATATGCCATAAACAAGATGTTTAGAAATAAAGTAATTATTATGCCTGGATTACGTTGGAAATTTTCAACATTTATGTCAAGATTTATGCCTTATAATTTATTAATGAAAATAACGAGCAATTTTCAAAGTAAAAAGCAAGAAAAGTAATTATTGACAATAAAAGTTTAATAAAGTATTATACTCCCCAAGAAAAGGGGTATTTTGGTGATAAATAATCATTGTCGAAATTCAGGGCAAATGGCTAGAATTGAAGAAAAGAAAAATTCGAATTTCGCCTTACAAAATGAACAAGAAAAAATACTTAGAATCAGAAAAGAACAATTAATTGCCCAAAGAAAACAATTAAAAAAGGAAATAAGTCAAAGAGAATGGAAAATTTATCCGAAATCTTTTGAAAGAGAATTTCAACGTCTATATTCCAAGCTAAACAAAATGAGTTTTTCGGATTATAACTTGTCTCTAGTAGTTAATGGTTATATGGATTACTTGTTAAATAATATAAATAATTTTACTTTCCAAGAATTAAGAAAATTTAGGCATGGAGTTATTGAAACAATAAGAATATGCGCAATCCAATATGGTTGTGAAGAAGAAATGTTTGCGGAAATCAAAGATGATTCTTTTTATGAGGGTGAAGATGATGATTATGAGGATGAAGACGATTATTGCCTTTAATAAAACAATTGTTTAATAATAATTGTTTTTTTATGGTAAAATATTTATGTTTGAAATGGGTGAATTGCATGGATAAATTAATAATTAAAGGCGCTAGAGAAAACAATCTAAAAAATATTGATATTGAAATACCAAAAAATAAATTAG
>CAZSDG010000008.1:0-27703 GCA_964605575.1 uncultured Muribaculaceae bacterium
TAAATTAGCAATTGCTAAAGAAGTATTAAAATCATTATCCATAGCCTCTTTAAATTCTTTAGTTATTCTTTCTTCTACTTCAGGAATAATAGTTATTTCTTTATCTTCAATTATTTCATTAACTAATTTAAATGTTTGATACATTTTATAAATATGTTTTTCATTTACTTCAAACATTCCATCCATTACATTCGCATCAGAACGATAATTATTTAGTAATAATGTATATTTAATTACTTCAAAATTAAAATTATCTAATAAATCTCTTAAGAAAATACTGTTATTTAGTGATTTACTCATCTTTTGACCATTAACTTTGATTAAACCATTATGAATCCAATAATTAGCAAACTTTTTATTAGTTAATGACTCCGATTGAGCAATTTCATTTTCATGATGTGGGAATAATAAATCCTTACCTCCACCGTGAATATCTATTTGTTCTCCTAAGTATTTCATACTCATCGTTGAACATTCAATATGCCAACCAGGTCTACCTTTACCCCAAGGTGAATCCCAAGATATTTCACCTTCTTTAGCACTTTTCCATAATGCAAAGTCTTGATCTTCTTTCTTTCCTGGTTCAACTTCTTTTCTAACTCCACTTAGACTTTTTTCAACTACTCTGTTAGAAAAATGTCCATAATTTGGAAATGAAGAAACCGAGAAAAATACATCGCCATATTCAGTAGAATATGCATGACCTGATTCAATCAAACGTTCTACATATATAATAATATCTTCAATACATTCGGTTGCTCTTGAACAAATAGTTGGTGGAGTTACATTAAGCTCTAATAATTCTGAATCAATTTTATTCATTAACCTTTCAGCATATGTCATCGGATCAACATTTTCCTCTTGAGCTTTAATGATAATTTTATCATCAACATCAGTATAATTTCGAACATAGGTTACTTCATAACCTAAAAACTCTAAATACTTTCTAATCATATCAAAAACTACCGCTTGATAAGCATGACCAATATGTGCATTACCAGAAGCGGTAATGCCACACGCATACATCTTTACTTTACCTGCTTCTAAAGGCTTAAAATCCTCTTTTTTTCTTTTTAAAACATTATATACTTTTAAACTCATAACTATCTCCTATATCCAAACGCCATAAGCAATCGCAGCCATAGCAAGGACAAATCCAACTGACCAAAATAATTTAACTATGTCAGATTCTTCCCAATTTAATTTTTCAAAATGATGATGTAGCGGAGCCATTAAAAGAATTTTTCTTTTAAATTTTCTAATAGCAATTATTTGAATTAAAGTACTAAGTGTTTCAATAACAAAAACACCACCAACGACAAGAAGTAACATCTCATGCCTTGTAATAATCGCAACTGTTGCTAAAGCACCACCTAATGATAATGCTCCAATATCTCCCATAAATACTTTAGCAGGTTTCGAATTGAAAATTAAAAAACCCATCAAGCTACCAACTAAAACAAAACAGAAAATAGCAATGTCTTGGAATCCAGGAACCCAAGTTGTTCCCCAAGAAACAATACCAAATGCTAAAAAAGCAATCACTGATAAACCACCTGCAAGTCCATCTAAACCATCGGTAATATTAACTGCATTAGTCGTACCAATTAAAACAAGTAAAATAAATAAACCAAATGTCCATCCCATTGGAATAACTAAATTAAATAAACTTATTTCAACAACTGGTTTACCACCATTACTCATAAATATATAGAAAAATACTAAAGCAATTAATGTTTGAATTAATAATTTACCAACAATAGAAACACCTTTATTATTTTTATATTTTATTTTTAATATATCATCAACAAGACCTAATAAAGCATAGGCGGCAAACACAAAGAAAACAATCAAAACATTATGATTAATATTAATACTACGTCTAAAATACAACACTAACATTACTAATAATGTTGGTATAATAAAGATTAAACCACCCATAGTTGGAGTACCATCTTTTGCTAAATGTCTTTCACCAACCAACAAACTAACTCTCTGTCTAATATTATGTTTTTTTAAGAATGGTAATAAAAGATATCCAAATATTACCGAAGTCACAAACCCTAACATAATTGCCATTGCTGCTTTTGCTAAAATTAACATAAATTCACCTCATAATAAATATATAATATCATAATCTATCTACTTTTGACACAAAATATAACGATTAATTGTCAGATTAGACATATTATCAAATAAAAAAACAAACAATAATGTTTGTCTTAATTATTCTTAGTTTTTTAAAACTTTTAATTTTAATTCAATTGTTTCTGAAACCAAATTACCTTGTTTATCGTGAGTTTTATAATCAATGAAGAAATATAGTTTTCCTTCTTCGATTAGACCAAGTGCTTCCTTATCTAAGTATCCACCCTTAACATTTGCTGTTTCAACAAAGTTAAAACCGACAATACTATTAACTTCATTTTTTAATGATGATGGTGTTAAAAACTTTTTCTCAGAACTAATTACATTAGTTTTGAAATCACCTTCTTTAACGTAATAACCAAACTTATACTCAGTTACTAAAATATCTTCTTTACCACTAAAAGCAATATTGTTTCCTTCGAATGAATTTACTTTACCATTAGCTGAAATTAAACCACTATTAACTGTAACATACTCATTAAAACCACTAAAGTAATATGAATTTGCTACCTTAGACTGACTATAAGCAATAAATATGGCAATTAAGCTTGTTAAAAATGAGAATAGTAACACTGGAAATAAACTATCTTTAAATAATGATTTACTTTTTTGTGCTTCTTCATTAACTCTAACCTCAATTACTTCTTCTTTAACTTCTGTTACAACTTTTTTAGGAGCAGTTTTTTTTTCTGTTGGTTTTTTTACTGTTTTTTTAGCAGTAGTAGTTGTTTTTTTAGTAGTTGTTGGTTTCTTTTTTGGAGTTGTTGGTTTAACTTTCTTTTCTTCCTTCAATTTAATCATACCCTTCTATAATGACAATTATACCTTATTTTGGTATTAAATCAATAATAAGTGTTTTACTTTTATCAATTATTTCATCTTTTAAGATTGAACTTTCTTTAACATAACCATAATTATTTACTTTATACTTTAAACCAATAAGTTCACATAAATTTATTACTTCACTACTGGACCAACCAATTATATCTGGCATTAAGATTTTATCTGAATTTGTTAATAATAATACTTTTGAACCTTTATATATTTTAGTATTAGCTTGAGGATATTGGTTAATTACACGATCTCCATTACCTAAAACAATTAAATTATTAGTCTTAGTATTTAATTCAGATGTACTTAAGGATACTTCTTTATTAATATAATTAGTAATTGTATATTGATTTTCTTTAATTGTCGGATTAATGTCATCAGATAAATAACGATTTTTTGAGATGTTTTCAACAATTGTTTTGGTTATTTCCCCTAAATTTGAATTATTACCTTTTAGTTTATTCGTAACTATATAGATAATATATTCAGGTTTTTCCTTAGGAAATGCTCCGATAAAACTTCTAACATAGTCATATTTACCTGTTAAATATTTACCATTTTTTCCTACCACTTGGGCTGTTCCTGTTTTACCAATTAAGGTTAAGACATCAGTTTTAAATGGTCTTCCCGTTACTACTTTACCTTCACCATTAACCGTTTCATCCATTAAATCTTTAATTTTAGCAACCGTTTCTTGACTAGAAACTACGCCAATTTCAGTTTTTTCATTATCATATATTATTTCTTGGGTATTAGGGTTTACAATTTTATCAATTATATATGGTTTTAACATTACTCCATTATTTGTAACAGCAGTCATTGCCTGTAACATTTGAATTGGCGTAACCGTTATTCCTTGGCCAAAAGCTGCATTTGCAAGTTCAACTTCATATTTAAAGTTAACTATCCCACTTAATTCACCAGATAATTCAATATCTGTTTTCTTCCCAAAACCTAAGTTAGTATAAAAGTCTTTTAACCTCTTAACTCCGATTTTTTGACCTAACAAAGTCGCACCTACATTTGATGAATAACTAAAAGCTTGATTAAATGTTATATCACCCCAGCCAACTCCGTTTGCATCTTTTAAAACGGCATCAGCGACTTTGATAGTTCCAGATTTAAACTTTTCTTCACCGTTGAATACTCCATTTTCCATCGCACTCATGAAACTAAATATTTTCATAGTTGATCCTGGTTCATATGTATAAGATGTTAATGGATTAGTATATGACTTTAAATTTCTTTTATTTGGATCAAAGTTTGGTGTTGTTGCACTACCAATTATTGCCCCGGTTTTAGCGTCCATAACTGTTAATAAACCCCATTCTGGACTATATTTTTCTACTAATTCATTCATCGCATTTTCTAAAAATATTTGAATATTTGAATCGATTGTTAAATATATATCCATACCACTTTGAGCTGGGATTTCTAAAGATGGAGTATCAGGAATTTGATATCCATATCGATCTTTTTGAAACTCTTTATAACCATCTATACCTTTTAATTGATCATTATAAAATTTTTCAATTCCCAATTCACCAACAATCGTGCCATCATCATTTTTCTTTGTATAACCGATAATATAACTGGCAAATTGAGAATTTGGATAATCTCTTTTTGTTCCTTTAATAAATGATATTCCTGGCAAATCTAAAGCTTCAATATTTTGTTTTGTTAATTCAGTAATATCTCGACCACCCGGACCTAATTCTACTTGATATAATTTTTTATTTAATAAATTTAATATTGCATCCTTACTCATATTAATTAAAGGAGCTAATTCCTCAGCTGTTCGATCTTTTTCAACAACATGTTGAGGATTATTTTGTTTTGTTGTTCTTTTTGGATCTAAATAAGCAATTACAGTATAAGAAGTAACATTTCTCGCCAATTTTTCACCATTATTATCTAAAATTGAACCACGATTAGCACTAATAGTTGTTTTTTGTGTGTTTCTATTAGCGGCAAACTTCTTAATATTTACACCATCTACTTCTTTACTACTAGCAATTCGAACAACTTGATAAGAAATAATGCCAAACAAAAAAACAAGCAAGATAAAGTAAATATATTTGAATTCCACCTGCGTCGCTTGTTTTTTCATTTAAACACTCCTAATTGTCTTTGATGACTAAGATATTATCATTATTATAATTTAATCCATATTCTTTAGCAATAGTTTGAATGTTAGTTAAAGAAGCTAACTCATTAATTTTCATTGTTAAGCTTTGATTAATTGATTCTTGTTTAGCAATTATAACCTTTGTTTTTTCAACATTAATATTTGTTTCTGATAATGTTGCTTTAGAAAACACTGTTGAGATTGCAATCATTATTGTTAAGACTATCATTGTTAAAAATAATAGTTTTTCAATTTTAAAAAATTTAATTTTTGTTTTCTTTTTCATATTTAAATCCTTTCAATGATTCTTAATTTAGAGCTTGCACTACGACTATTTTTATCTAGTTCTTCTTTAGTTGGTAAAATTGGTTTTTTTGTAATTAATTTAAAATTGGGTAAATATTCTTTTGAAATATTAGGATCACCTTTAATTAATTCTGGTATTTCAGTATATTCTTTAAATATATTTTTAACAATTCGATCTTCAAGAGAATGAAATGTTATTACAACTAAGCGACCACCACTATTTAATAGTTTTAAGGCCTCTGGTAAGGTATTTTCTAATACTTCCAACTCTTTATTAACTTCAATTCTTATTGCTTGAAATACTCTTCTTTCTGGGTGTTTAGTAACAAAATATTTATATGGGACTGATGATTTAATTATTTCAACTAATTCTAATGTTGTTTCGATTGTTTTTTGTTTTCTAATCTCAATAATCTTTTTAGCTATTTGTTTACTAAATTTTTCTTCACCATATTTGATAAATACTTTAAACAAATCTTTTTCTGAGTATTGATTAATTAATTCATAAGCTGAGAATTTTTGATTTTGATTCATTCGCATATCTAATTTTGCATCTTTCATAAAACTAAATCCTCTTGCTGTTTCATCAATCTGTGGACTAGATACACCAAGATCAAAGATGATTCCATCGACTCCTTCAACATTATTAGCTTCAAGTTCGCTAACCATGTTTGAGAAGTTACTATGAATTAATTTATAGTTTGAACCAAGTGGTTCTAATTTTTCATGACTGACCAAGATAGCATCACTATCTTGATCAAAGGCGAATAGGAAACCCCTTTTTAATCTCCTAAGTATTGCACTGCTGTGGCCACCGTAACCTAATGTTGCATCAACGTAAATACCATCTTCTTTAATTTGTAAGCCAGCGATGCTTTCTTCAAGTAATACGCTTTTGTGCATTAGATATCAATGTCCGTTTCTATATATAAATTTTCGGCGATATTTGCCAGATTATTTTCATTTTTAATGAAGAAGTCATTCCAACCTTCTTCAGACCAAATCTCAAGTCGGTCATTTACGCCGATTATAACGCAATCTTTTTTTAAACCGGCGTAACTAACCAATGGGGAGGTAATGTTAATTCGACCTTGTTTGTCAAATTCACATTCAGTAGCACCTGATAAGAAAAATCTAGTGAAATTACGAGCGTCTATTTTTGTAAATGGTAAGTTTTTTAATTTAGCAACAAGTTTATTCCATTCTGTTTCGCTGTAGACAAATAAACATTTATCAAGACCACGAGTAACAATGAATTTTTCACCTAAATCATATCTGAATTTAGAAGGAATTATCAATCTGCCTTTGTCATCAATTGTATGATGATACTCACCCATTAACATAATATTCACCCCACTTTTCACCACAATATGCCACTGTCTACCATTATATTACTACCACTTCTTTTAAAAAGCAAGTGTTTTTGGGCAAGATTACCTCCCTTTACACTTAATTAACAAATGATAGCTAATAGACATATTAATAGATATGTATTAAAATGAAAATATAGTAAGGGTGAGCAAAATGAAAATAGGTTTTGATAATGACAAATATATTAAGTTACAAAGTAACAAGATCAAAGAAAGAATGCGTAAATATGACACTCTATATTTAGAAGTCGGAGGTAAATTAGTTGATGATAATCATGCTTCAAGAGTTCTTCCCGGTTTTGCAAGTGATTCTAAACTAAAAATGTTAGAACAACTTAAAGATAAATTAGAGTTTATTTTTGTAATAAATGCCAGTGATATAGAAAGTAATAAAATACGCGGCGATTATGGTATTACTTATGAAAACTATTTACTAAAAACTATCGATGATTTTCGAAAACTTGGTTTTAAAATTAACTCTGTTGTTGTAACTTTATATAACAATCAAAAAGGAGCAAAAAGTTTTGCCCAAAGATTAGAAAATAAAAAAATTAAGACTTATTTTCATACGTTTACTAAAGGTTACCCAACAGATATTGATATGATTGTTAGCGATGAAGGTTATGGAGCTAATCCCTATATTAAAACTTCTCGCCCTTTAGTTGTTATTACCTCACCTGGAGCTAGTTCAGGAAAGCTCGCAACTTCTCTATCACAGCTTTATCATGAATATAAAAAAGGTAATAAAGCTGGCTATGCTAAATTAGAAACATTCCCAGTTTGGGATCTACCAATTAAACACCCAGTTAATGTTGCCTATGAAGCTTCAACAGCTAATTTAAAAGATTTAAATATGATTGACTCTTTTCACTTAGATGCTTACGGGAAAACCGCAGTTAATTATAATCGTGATTTAGAAGTTTTTCCAATCTTAAGAAATATATTACATAAAATAACTGGCACAAATATATATAAATCACCAACTGATATGGGAATAAATATGATTGGTGAATGTATAACTGATAATAAAGTTGTCGAAAATGCAGCCAAACAAGAAATAGTGAGAAGATATTATGAAGCTTTATGTGATTATAAAAAAGGCTTAGAATCTCATGATGTTGCTAGTCGAATCAAAGTATTAATGGATGAAATTAAAATTAACACTGAAATTAGAAAAGTAATTGAAAAATGCCTTAATAAAAGCAGTATGGATAATACTCATGTTGTTTCTTTAGAACTGCCTAATGGTAAAATCATTACTGGTAAAGAATCAAAATTACTAAGTGCCTCTAGTGCTTTAATCTTAAATGCTATTAAAGAACTAACTGGTATTCCCGATGATGTTGATCTATTATCTAAATCGATCCTTAACCCAATTTTAAAATATAAACCACTATTTTTTGACAAAACAAAAAAAGCCTTATCATTACAAGAGGTTTATATTGCTTTGTCTATTTGTTCTGCAACTAATCCAATTATTGACAATGCTTTAATTAATTTAGATAAATTAGCTCATTGTGAGGCTCACGCATCTTATATGCTTAGTAATGGTGATCTACACTTCCTTAAAGGTTTAAATATCAATTTAACTTGTGAACCAAATTATTATTCCGATGATTTATATATTGAGAAATAAAAAAATCGAATATATCGATTTAATTATTTTCTTTTGTTTCAACTTCTTTTTCAGTTACTTTAATAACTTCTTTACCTTTATAAAAACCACAATTCATACACGCTCTATGAGGTGTAATTGTTTCTTTACAATTAGGACAAGTTGTTAAACTAGGAGCATCTTTCTTTAAATGAGTTCTTCTCATTCTTTTTTTTGTTTTACTAGTTCTTCTAAATGGTACTGCCACTTCTATTCACTCCTTCCACCTTCTGGAATTATATCACAAAATAATCCCTTTGTTTCTTCCATAAAATTTATGGGTATTTCCAATATAATATTTTCCCATACAATCAAATTAATATCAAGTGTATTTTTATCATTTTGGATATATTTCTCAATATTTTCGTTAATTTCTAATTCAAAGGGATAAATATTCCCAGCTTTAATTTCACCAATAACCTTCATTTTTAATTCATTATCTGGTTTTAACAAACCATTTATATAACACTTAAGACTTTTTATTTTTGTATTAAGTAAAAACCCTTTAGGGATTGTAACTTTACCTTTAACTTCAATGTCGTCAACATTATTTCTTTTATTTAATTTTACATACATTTAAGTTCACTCCCTTGGTTTATAGTTTGTTATTATACTTATTATTTTATAAAAGTAAAGAATATTTGTTATAATTCATTTAAAGGAAGTGACTTATGCAAGTAATAGGTTTAATTACTGAATATAATCCTTTTCATAATGGTCATTTATACCATCTTCATAAAATAAAAGAAATGTATCCGGATTCAATATTGGTTTTAATACTAAATGGTTACTTTTTAATGCGTGGTGAAATAAGCATTGTATCTAAGGAAAATAAAACGAAAATTGCTTTAAACAATGGAATTGATTTAGTAATTGAACTACCATTCTTTTTTGGAAGTAATTCTGCAGATATTTTTGCTGAGTCAGCTATTTTTATATTAGATAAACTAGGTTGTGAATATTTAGTTTTTGGCAGTGAATCAAACGATATAAAATTATTAACTAGTATTGCTAAAAGACAAAATGATGATGATTTTAATAACTTAGTTAAGAATTATTTATCAGAAGGAATTAACTACCCTACAGCCTTAAATAAGGCAGTTGGAATCGATTTAAATAACCCTAATGATTTACTTGGTGTATCTTATATAAAAGCTATTAATAAATATAAGTCAAAAATAAGACCAATCACAATCAAAAGAACAAATGATTATCACGATCAAAAATCAACCCAAGCAATCATCTCTGCAACCAATATTCGAGCTAAAGTAAAAAATAATAATAATATTACAAAATATGTTCCTAGCAATGTTGAACAATATATTAATACTATTAACGAAGATTTACTTTTCAAATTAATAAAATATCAAATCATAACTAATGATGAGTTAAATACAATTCTTTCAGTTGATGAAGGTATCGAAAAAAGAATTAAAAATGCGATTAAAAAGGCAAATAATTATGAGGATTTAATAAGCTTAATCAAAACTAAAAGATACACCTATAACCGGATTAATCGAATGTTAATGCATATACTAGTTGGTCTAAAAAAAGCAGATAAAGCTCCATTTAATAAGCCAACCTATATTAAAATATTAGGTTTTAGTAACTATGGTCAAAAATATTTAAATAAAATTAAAAAGCAATTAGACATTGAAATTGGCTCAAAAATCGCTCCTAATTTAATTAATAATTATGAACTAAAATGCGCTTATATTTACCAAATACTTAGTAATGAGAATGTTGTAGATTTTGAAATTAATAATAAGCCTATTAAGATAAGTTCTATAAACCAATAATAGTTTTAATTAATTCTTTTTCTTCTCTTTCCTTAATTTCTGTTTTCTGTTTTTCGTATTCACTAATTACTTTACCACTATAACGGTAAAATTCAGAAATCGCATAATGTAGGTCTTCACCAGCGATTATTGTTTGTAAATGAATAATGTCTTTATTATATTTTTCATTATTAGTTTCTTCGGCAATATTTTTTAACTTTTCAAGAGCTGAAATATAATCGCTTGATTCAATGAATTTTTTTCTTAAATTATTATGATATGCTTTATGGCGATCTAACATAGTCTTATTAAGAAAATCAATTGATTCACTATTCTTACTTTCCATTAAACAATTAATTTTTAATCTCAAGACATAAATTGCACTATTACATTTTGATAATAATATCTTTAACTGAGCTAGGTCATTATTATTATTTGAAATGTTTTTTATTGTTTGTCTTAAATATCCATTTAGTTCTCGATAAAATTCTGTTTCTAAGTGGTAACGATATGATATTTCTCTAATAGTTCTTAGATTATCAATGATTAAGGAAAGAATACTTCTTATATCTTCATTTAAGTCATCAATATCTGGACCATACATTTCTAAGTAACTTGGCAAGTTCAAACACCTCATTTTTTCAAGGCCTTTGTTAACTTCATTAATTACAAAATATTCTGCATGATTCCAACGAATTTTTTCTAATATATTTTTTCTTTCAATTCTAGATAATTTGGGATTAAGCAATAATTTTTTTTGAAATTTAGATTCTGCATAATCATTAACATATTTTTTAGCAATTTCTATTGTAGAGTCAAAACGCTTTTTTCTATCTTCAGAAAATTTCACACCGACAGAAACTCCCTTAACATCCTTTTTTTCTTGAACATATATTAAAGAACTTGGAGGATATTTTCTAAGATTATGTGTTACATTAGTCAAACTATTTATAATAAACATAGAGTTTGAAATGTTAACTTTTCTTATTAAACGAAATTGTTCAAATAAAAATGCTTTAAGTTCTATTTCAGATAAATTAAAGTCAACAAGAATTTCTCTTAATTTATTAATAATTCCTTTAGGAAAATAATAATTTTCTAAATCATAATCAAGATTTCTATATCCTAAAAATATATCATCTAATTGCTTTAGTGATTCAGACATTGTGGTCATTTCTTCAAGATTATCCACCCTAGGAACACTATATAATCTTTCTTTTGTCGGTAAATCTCTTGTTATTAAATAATTTAATGTTTCTAGCAATTTATTTTTCTTGCGTTTATTTTCTTTTTCATTATTATCCGCTAGAATTTCTTTATCTCTTAGTTTCTTCAATTTTTCATAATATGTTTCTAACTCCATTAACATTATATTGATATTAACACTATGATTGTGAATTCCGTTGATAAATGTTTCAGTATATATTCTATTAATTTTATTTTGTGCATCATTAGTAATTCCTAATTTTTCGGCAATTTCTCTAATATTATGAATATGTTCTTCAGTTTTTTCTAAATCAGTTCTTTCTTCACTTTTCTTATTTTTAACAAAAAATTCTTCTCTAATAGTTATTTTTTCTGGAAATGAAGGAAATGAAAACATTTTAACTCTTTCAATTCCTTTATTAATAATTTTTTCTAATTCTACTTTATTATCAAGTAATTCTAATCTTTCATATAAGTTTGATAATCTTTCACTATCATAGACATATCGTCCGCATTCACAATTCGGACTAAAAGTAGAGTGTTTAATAATCACACCGTCTAAGCACAAGAAACACTCGCCATCTTGTCTAGTTTCAAACTTTTTAATAACATATTCATCTTGCAGAATACCAATTGCTATTAATCTTTTTTCTAAATCAGTAAAATTATATTTATTCAAATATCTTAATACTCTTATTGGTAGAGGTTCACCATTGTCGAATGAAAAGTGTCCTATATCTGCTGAAAACCAAAAAGTTTTTTCTTCTTCAACAGTAAATTTTGTAACCTCGGCATTATCCTTAAAAATTTCAGTAACTATCTCACAACAATCAAGCTGCTCATTCAAAAAAAATTTTCATCCATAGCACAATCCAACCACCTTTTTGGAGGCTACCTTATCATAATACATAGAATTTATCAACTGTTTTTACAAATACGATAATAATCCAATGATAATATTTTTTTAATTATTTTAGCGGTAAACCTTATATTATTGTATTGAGTGTGATATCCTAATGATAGAAAGAGGTTTTATTGTGAGTAAGAAGAAGTATAAAAAAAGAAAATTTAAAAAAATAATTATTATCGGTTTAATTGCTACAATCTTAATCATTTCTTTAATAATATTTATAAAGAAAAGAAACAATAATAATTTAGCTGATCAATGGCATATAATAATTAAAAATGATTATATAAATGTTCGCGAAGGTAACACTGAAAAAAATGAAGATGATGATAAACGTTGGACCAAAAATCTGGGCCGTGTTACTAAAGGTGAAAAATATAGGATTTTAGAGTTAGATACCACAACCTCAAATAAATATGTTTGGTATAAAATAAATTATAAGAAAATGCTTGGTTGGATTGCTAGTGACCGTTATAATCCCTTTGTTGAAGAAGTAAATAATCCTAAATTAAAAGCCAATAAAGACTATATAATTGATTATGCCCCACCGATAATTAAATTTTTTGATGAGGTTTTACATGTAACTGATATTGATAATATCACACTATCTAAGGTTGAGGTTATTGAATCTTCTAAATATGACCTTACGTATAAAGTCTACATAGAAAAAAAACCGAGAGAAGGCGATGGACCTCAATACTGGATAAAATATACGGCCATAGACGCCAATGGCTTAACCTCTTCAAAAAGACAAAAAATAACTTTTGATAATCCCCCAACCAACGATCAAGTATTAGATTTTTCTAATATATATGATTAAATTTTCACTAAAAAAGATAGCTAATTCTATCTTTTTGTATAGTTTAATTGCAATAATTTTTCAAGATATTTTTTTATATCTTCAACTTGAGGTTTGTGACCTTGTCCTTCATATAATCTAATATCTATATTTGAAAAATTTAAAACTTCAAATAATTTTATTTGATTATCTAATCTTTTAGATTTAGGTAAATTACCAAATAATGAATAAATCATTTCAGCTTGTTCTTTAGTCATACACTCACTAAATTTTGTTGTATCATTATGATCATTTTGATCGCCTTCATAAATAAATTGAGGTAAATTAAAATATTCTTCAGAATTAAATTTTATCCCAGCAACATCCTCCAAATCAGCAATGCCAATTGGATAAGTTAATTTAATTCCCTCATATTCTTTTAAAGGTAACATTGCGTATGTTTGACCACCAGAAATTACACCTTTTAATAATTGTGGATACATTATAGCAAAACGATTAGAAAATGCTCCAGATGCAGAAAAACCATTTAAGATAAATTTTTCTTCAATATTTATTCCCAGGGTTTTAAGTCTTTCTTTAGCATCATTAATCATGTTAATAAATTGCTGGTCAATTCTTTTTAGATTAATATCATCACTTAATATTGCTTCTCTACTTAAAGCATGAGTATAAATACCTTCACACCTAGGAAATAGAGGAATTAAATATGGTAATCCTAAATCACTAATCATTCTTGCAGTTTTTGATTTAGTTAAATATTCAACTACATTAGCGATTAATTCTTGAGCCTCAGTAACTGGTCTTCCTGGATTGTTCATTTCGGCAATTAAAGTAGTTTGGTTGGTTTCATAACACTTACCAGGAATAAGTAAAAAATAACCAAAATTGAAGCCTTTACTAGGATTAGGTTCAATATATTCAATTTTAGAACTCATATTATCACCAAAATAATTCTACCATATCTATTATTCACTCTGACACCTAGGGCAATAATAAGTACTCCTGCCCCCAACTTTAATTTTTGCAATTGGCGTATTACAGACATAACATGGTTTTTGATATCTTGTATGAACCATCAGTTCTTGTTGAAATCTTCCTGTTACACCTAAGCTTGATGTATAACTTTTGATTGTTGTTCCACCCATTTCAATGGCTCTATTTGCAACTGCGATTGAAGATAAACAAATATTATCTAGTTCCTGATTAGTTAGATCACAACTCTTCTTTAAGGGATAAACTTTAGCTTTAAATAAAACTTCATCAGCATAAATGTTTCCAAGTCCACTAATGATTGTTTGGTCTAACAAAGCTGATTTAATAGGTAAACTTTTATTTTTAAATTTTTCTTTTAAATAACTAAAAGACAAATTTGAGTCATTTGCTTCTAATCCTTGTTTTTGTAACTGAGGTATAGTTTTTAGCTCATCTTTAGTAATTAAAATCATTTGGCCAAATTTTCGAACATCATGGTATCTTAAATCAGTTCCATCAACAAAGGTAAAAATTACATGCTCGTGTTTATTTATTTCTTCATCATGATTTTTTAAAAAATATTTTCCTTCCATTCTTAAATGACTTAGTAAATAATTATTATCAAGCTCAAAGATTAGCCACTTTCCTCTCCTTAAGATATCAATAATCGCTTGGCCCTCAATATCTTTAAATGTTTTTATATTTGAAACAATCATCTTTGGATATAAAATATTTACATTTTTTATTTTTTTATTTAGAATACCCTTTTTTAACGTTCTTCTTACTGTTTCAACTTCAGCTATTTCTGGCATAATTATCCTCCCTCTTAGGTTTATTTAATATATATAAATAATAGATCATTATTAATATTGTTTGGCTAAATAATATAATAATTATATACGTATCAAACAAATGAAAATCACTTATATATAAACTAACTAGTTCATATCTTGAATAATTAATATATTTAATAACAAAAATAAAGTAGATGATATTAGCAAATATAGTGTTAATAAATGTACTAATTATTAAAATAATCAACTTTTTAGACGAAGCTAAAATCAAATTAATCAAAAAAAGAATTAAAAGAATAAATACAATTTTAATTATTGAATTAAGCAAAAAATTCATTTTAATAAATAAAATACTATAACTAATTATCACTGGTATTATTGCTAAAAGAGAAATACTAACTCTTCTTTTAAGATTATTCTTAAGAATAAAATTAATTAATAAAAAATATAATGGCAAGAAAAATAAAGCATAAAATAATAAAGAATTTATTAAATGTTTAATAACTAACTCTTGATTAATAATTAAAGAAGTAATTAAAGAGTAAATAAACCAGGTAATAATTATTAATCTACTACCATTAATAAAAAAGTGTTTATGCTTCGTACCAATTTGTTCCATAATTTATTCCTACTTTTAAAGGTACATTTATCTCAACAGTATTATTCATGATTCTAGTAACTAGTTCTTCAATCTCATCTTTTTCAGTTCTTACAACATCAAAAATTAATTCATCATGAACTTGTAATATCATTTTACTCTTCAGATTTCTCTGCTTTATCTCAAAATCAATTTCAATCATTGCTTTTTTAATAATATCAGCACTAGAACCTTGAATTGGGGTATTTAAAGCAATTCTATTTCCACTTTGTCTAACAATATAAGATGAACTCTTTAATTCATCAATTACTCTTCTTCGGTTCATCATTGTTGTCACATAACCAAAATCATTGGCAAATTTTACTATATCATCCATATATTTTTTAACACTTGGATATACTTCGAAATATTTTTCAATAAACACTCTTGCTTCTTTAGGTGTCAGATTAGTTCCTTCACTTAAACCAAAATCACTTATTCCATAGACGATCCCGAAGACAACAGCTTTAGCATTAGAACGCATTTCTTTTGTAACGGCTTCAAGAGGAACATTATAAAGTTTACTAGCAACTTCAATGTGAATATCTTGATCATTTTTAAAAGCTTTGATTAATTCTTCAGAATTAGCCAGATGAGCTAATAATCTTAATTCAATTTGCGAATAATCTGCACTTAAAATCAAATCATTATCCGGAATAAAAGCCATTCTAATTTTTCTGCCTTCTTCATCACGAATCGGGATATTTTGTAAATTAGGTTCGGTTGAAGATAATCTACCAGTTCTTGTTAAACCTTGTTTGAATATCGTATGAATTTTATCATCAGTATCAATATAATTACTTAAGCCTTCTAAATATGTAGATTGTAACTTTTTATAATTACGATAATCTATAATCATTTGAATAATTGGATGACTATTAAGTAATTTATTTAAAACTGAAGCATCGGTACTATACCCTGTTTTAGTTTTTTTACCAAATGGTAATTTTAATTTTTCAAAAAGGATTTCTCCTAATTGTTTGGGACTAGATATATTAAATATTTCTCTTGCTTCATCATATATTTTATTTTCTAAAATATCAATTTTAGCCTGCATAGAAATCCGCATATCCTCTAACTTTTCTTTATTTACTTTAACACCTTGGGCTTCCATCTTAGCTAAAACACTTATTAAAGGCATTTCAATATTATTAAATAAATCTAACATATTTAAACTAGTAATTTTATTCATTACTTCATCGTGCTCTTTGTATATATATTTGGCTTTATAAGCCACAATAGTTTCTAAATTTTCAAAATTATTTTTTAAAAAATAATTATATGATACTACTATTTCTTCATTCATTAATTCAGCCAAATCATCTTTAGTAATTCCTAATAAATAATTACCAATCATTAAATCAAAGCTATTATTTAGTATTTCTGTTTTTAATAAACAAAGATTTTTTTTCAAATCAAATGTATATTTATCCAAATTAGAGTGTTTACTTAAAAAATCTTTAACCAAAGATTTTGGAATAAAATAACTATTCTTGCCATCATAAACTCCCATTCCTAAAATGTCAGCATAATGATAATTAACTTGATTGGCTTCTATATAGTAAGAAAATGGTTTAGTCAAATTAATTTTCGTTAAATCATTAACTATATTAACTTCTAATAACTCTCGAGGTTTATTTGAATCTAATTCTCTAAGTAATGACTTAAATTCTAATTTTTCATATAAATCGCGAAGTTCTTGACTATATTCATTATCAAACTTAGTATCTTCTAGATTAAACTTTTTTGGTATATCTTGAAAAATTGTTGCGATTTCTTTTGATAAAAATGCATTTTCTTTATCATTAATTAATTTTTCTTTAACACTACCAGTTATTTTATCAATATTTTCATAAATATTTTCAATAGTTAAATATTCACTTATAAGTTTAGTAGCTGTCTTCTCGCCTATTCCTTTTACTCCTGGTATATTATCTGATGGATCACCTGCTAGAGCTTTAAAGTCAATCATATTAATTGGCGGAAAGCCAAAATCATTAGTAAATGATTCCTCGTTATAGCGAATATTACCTTTTTGTTTTAATAATTTCATTTCAATTTGCGGAGAAATAAGCTGCAGTAAATCTTTATCAGAAGAAATAATTGTCCCAACAAAATTAGGATCTTTGATAGCTTCTTTAGCTAAAGCTCCAATTATATCATCAGCTTCATAATTTTCGACCTCATAATATTTAATCCCCATTGCTTTTAATATTTCTCTTGAAACAGGCATTTGTACTTTTAAATCTTCAGGAGTTTCCGATCTACCAGCTTTATAGTGTTCATATTTATCATGACGAAATGTTTTACCAATATCAAAAGCAACAGCCATATAACTTGGTTTTTCTTCTTCAATTATTTTATTTAACATTGAAATAAAACCATATAGAGCATTTGTCGGAAATCCACTCTTATTTCTCATGATAATTCCCGAATAAGACGTTGCATAATAACTTCTAAATAATAAATTATTGCCATCAATTAATATAACATTTTTCATCATAACACTTCCTTAAAACAAACTTAGCTGACTGCTTTCTGGTAGGCCTTCTAAAGCCCCTAACAATCTTAAACGATCAATTGTTGTTGAGTTAATTTTACCTCTTCCTTGTAAGTCTTCAACACTTATAAATTCACTTTTTTCTCTTTCTTCAATAACTTTTCTTAATACCATCTCACCCATTCCATCAAGTGCTTTAAAAGGTATAAGTAAACTATTACTATCTTTTTCAATTAAGAAGTTTTTAGCATCAGATTTTTTAATATTAATGTTAGAAAATTTATAACCTCTTAAATGCATTTCTAAAGCAATTTCTAAAGTTGTTAAAACATCTTGTTCTTTCTTAGTTGCTTCAAATCTTTTACTTTTAATTTCTTCAATTTTCATTCTTAAACCACGTTCTCCACCCAGCATTGCTTCAATATCAAAATCATTTGTTCTAACACTAAAATATGCTGAATAATATTCAAGTGGATAATAGTATTTAAACCAAGCAACTCGGTATGCCATCATTACATATGCAGTAGCATGTGCTTTAGGAAAAAGATATTTAATTTTTTGACAAGATAAAATAAACCAATCAGGAACATTATTTTCTTTCATAACAGTCTTCATCTCTGCCCAAGCATCAGGGACTTTTGAAGCAAGTCCTTTACGAACAAACTCCGATATTTTAAAGGCGTAACTTGGCTCGATATTATGTTTAATTAAAGTATTCATTATATCATCACGACAACCATGAGCCTCTTTTAAAGTTGCGATACCTTCAACAATAATATCACGAACATTATTTGCCCAAACATCAGTTCCATGCGCTAATCCACAAATTTTAACTATTTCCATGAATGTTGTTGGTTTAGTTTCCGATAACATTCGAATAGCAAAATTAGTGCCAAACTCAGGCACCCCCAAAGTTGCGGTTGGGTACCCAATTTGTTCTTCAGTAACACCAATTCCCGAGCAGGAATTAAACATGTTAATAACATTTTGATCATCAAAAGGAACATCTTGAATTTTAATTCCCGATATATCTTCAAGGTACTTTAACATAGTTGGATCATCATGGCCTAAAATATCTAGTTTTAAGACATTATCATGAATAGCGTGAAAATCAAAATGGGTTGTATACCAAGTATTGGTTGGATCATCTGCTGGATATTGATAAGGGCTAAAATCATATATATCCATATAATTTGGAATTACAATTATTCCCCCTGGATGTTGGCCAGTTGTTCTTTTCACCCCTACACAACCAGCAGCTAATCTTTCAATTTCTGGTACTCTTAAGGTAACGTTTCTATTTTCAATATAGCCTTTAACAAATCCGAATGCTGTTTTATCTGCAACAGTTCCAATTGTTCCTGCTCTAAAGACATTATCTTCACCAAATAAGGTTTTAGTATAATCATGAATATCAGCTTGATTATCTCCAGAGAAATTAAGATCAATATCAGGAACTTTCTCAGCTTTAAATCCTAAAAAAGTGGCAAACGGAATTGCTTGGCCTTCTTTTTTCATCTGCTCGCCACATTCACATTTTAGATTTGGTAAATCATAACCACTTTCATATTCACTAGAAAGCTCGACTCCATCTATTTCAAAAATACATTTTTTACACTTAGGACATAAATAATGTGGCGGTAATGGATTAACTTCTGTTATGCCCATCATTGCCGCGACAAAGGAAGAACCAACCGAACCTCTTGAACCAACTAAATATCCATCTTCTTCACTTTTTTTAACTAGTTTTTCCGCAATAAGATATAAAACTGAATAGCCATTTTGAATAATTCCGCTTAATTCAGCTTCAATTCTTTCTTCAACTATTTTTGGTAAATCTTCGCCATAAATAGATCTAGCTTTTTCATAAACCATTTCTCGTGTTATGTCATCACTATTTTCCATCTTTGGTGTATAAAGATCTTTTCTGGTAATTTCTAACTCTTCAATTTGTTCAGCAATTAAATTAGGATTTTTTATTACATATTCTACTCTTTCTTCTTCAGGTAAGAAATTAAATTGATTTAGCATATCTTCAGTAGTTCTAAAATGTTGAGAAGGAATTTCTTTAATATCTGATCTATTTAATGGATGTCTACCAACATTTGGTGTGTTTTGATTAATGATTATTTCGCGATAAATTTTATCTTCTTTAGTTAAATGGTGAACATCTCCTGTTGCACAAATTGGTTTATTTAAAGTTTTAGCTACTCTAATTATTTTTTTTATGTTATTAATTAATTCACTCTCAGTTTCAAATTCTTTTAAGTCAATTAAATAGGAACCCTGAACTGGCGGGATTATTTCAATATAATCATAATAATTCATCAAATTAGCTAATTCCTCATCATCTTTTTTCCTAGCTTCACTAAAAATTTCACCATTCATACAACTACTACCAATAAGTAAACCATCACGATATTTATCGATAACATTTCTTGGTATTCTTGGCACTTTATATAAATATTTAGTATTAGCTAAAGAAATAATTCTATATAAATTTTTCAACCCTTCAGCATTTTTTGCTAAGACATTAAGATGAAATGTCCTTGAAAATCTACTTGTATCATGACTTTCCAAATTACTAAGTAACTCTGTAATTGTTTTTACTTGCTGATTTTTTAATATCTGAGCCATCTTAAAATAGACTTGAGCGGTTCCTTTAGCATCATAATCAGCACGGTGATGTGAATCCTCATCAAAATCAACTTCATATCTTTTAACCAAAGCTGATAAATTATGACGCGCTTCATTTGGTGATACAAGCCTACTCATTTCCATTGTGTCTAGAAGTGTATTAGTAAACGATTTTAAAGAATACTTCTTAATTGCACTTTCCAAAAATGATAAATCAAATAAAGCATTATGCGCAATTAGCGGCAGTTCTCCATACCAATTAATAAAATCTAAAACTACTTCTTGCTCTGTTCTTTTGCCCTTAAGCATCTTATCTGTAATTCCGGTTATCTCTGTAATTTTTTCTGGTAATTTTCTTCCTGGATCAATAAGTTCATTGAAAGTTTCTAATATTTCGCCATTTTGGATTTTAACTGCTCCTATTTCAATAATTTGATCTTCACTACCAGCATTAAAACCTGTTGTTTCAGTATCAAATACTACAAATGTATCTTCTAATAAATTATATTCTTGAGGATTAATTACTAATTTAACTTCATTATCGTAAACATTTAACTCAGCCCCATAAATAACTTTAATTCCACTCGCAGCCTTATAAGCATCTGGATATGCTTGTAAACAACTATGATCAGTAATAGCAATAGCCTTATGTCCATATCTTTTGGCTGTTTCAATTAAAGTTTTTGGTGAGACTAAACCATCCATTTGGCTCATAAAAGTATGAGCATGTAACTCCACTCTTTTTTCTTCACTATCATCAGTAATAATAACATCTTTAGATGGTATAGTTTCAATATCGGCAATATTTAAAACTATATCATTAGAAAAAGAATCATCTTTTATATTACCTCTAAACTTATACCAATTTCCTACTTTTAATTTTTTTGTTAAATCGGCAATTTCTTCTTCATTTCTAGAAAATATCTTCCCGTATATACTATCAGTTTTATCACTTAGTTTTAATATAAAGATTTTTAAATTTTCTTTACTTGTATTGATAATATCCAAAGCAAATATAAACGCTTCAATAACAACGTTAGACTCTGGTCCCATTATATTTTTAATATCAACAGCTTTACCGCGAAATTTCCTACCAAAAACCAATTCATTCTCCACTATTTTTTTGGCAGATGATTTTACAACCGCTGATTTCTTTTCTTCTAATAATAACTCTTTAATTGCCTTTGATTTATCTTCATTTATTTCAATGTTAATAAAAACATCAATTACTCCTAATTGTTCTAATCTTTTTAACCATTTTTTACTTAAACGATTTAAAGTATTAAATTCATTTTTATTTGTTACTTCAATGTTAATTGTATTATCATTAAATTCTAAATCAGCTAAAGTTAAACCTCTTAGAGATGGTGTATCAATTAAGGCTTGATTAAAGTAATTTTCAATAGTGTCTTTTAAATTACTTTGATTTAATTCTTTAACTGAACATGACAAATTTATTTTATTAACTCCTGGTATACCCTCATCACATTTTTCAATTAATTTTTTGAATACTTCATAATCTAAAATATTATGACAATCTAAAATAATGTCCCATTCTTTTTTACTTTTATGGACAATAACTTTTTCAACTGCAACATTATCAAATTCATTATTATATTCAAATCCTATTTTATCTAAAAATCTCTTTAATTTATTGTCCATACTCAACCTCCATATACTAACCCTTGACAAAATTCACGCTGACTAGTTATTAAGTCAGTATTTAATTTAAGCATTTGAGCAGAAACATTGGCAAAAGCACCTTTATAATCTTTATTTCTTAACGTCGACATTACAACTAAAATATAAGGTTCATTGCCAATTGCAATCCCTGCATCATGATAATAAATATCCCACATTCCATACTTATGATAATAGTTTATATCATCAATATTTAAAGCATTATAGTAATTACTATCTAAAATTTCTTTTAATAATTTAGAATTATCATTATCTAAGGCAATTAGTTCATAAATCTTCTTAATATAGATTGTTATTTCTTTAGTATTAGCTTGTCCATAAGCATTATCATCCATCATATTAACCGCGCCTAATTCTCTACCCAAGGCTCTTAATTTATTAAGACCAATATAATCAACTATCATTGCATGAGCAGTATTATCACTATATTGACCAATATATTTAAGTAAATCTTTAATAGTAACTTGACTATTAAGACTAATTTTTTCCATACCTAGAGAATTATTTTTTTGATGAATTTTTTTATATGTTAACTTAGTGTTTAAATCTAATTCCCCTGCATTCGATTTATTTATTAGATAAATAATATCTAACATTTTATATAAACTAGCTCCATAATAATTAGTATTTTCATTTAAGGACATTTTAAAATCATTTTTTAGATTTTGATAATAATAGCTTATTTTTCTTTCTTTACTATAATTCTCAACTTTAATAATTAAATCTTTAATTTCCTCGGTTTTCATCTCTTCTTGATACTCTTGATTTAGACATTCACCATATAACTTTAATTTTCGTTGTTCTTCTTCCCGAATTTTCCTTTGCATTTCTTCTTGTTCTTGAGCAATCCTTGCTAGTTCAACTTGAATTTTCTGATGGGCATTATAAAAACGAAAAGCATTAAAGCCTATAAACACTATTAAAAACAATATAACAAATAGATTGCGTATCTTCATTATATCTCCCCAATATTTTTAATTCTATTAATAATTATACCATATTTATTATTTTTTCTCGTTACTTTCCCAGAAATAATTATCATTTTATTTTCTTCTATATTCTTAATTAAGTTATATCTATTTGGAAATAAGATAAATTCCATAACACCAGTATCATCACTAGCTGTAACAAAAGCCATATCTTCATTTTTCTTAGTTTTAATCTTCTTAACTCTTTCAACAATGACAACTAGATCAACAAAATTATCAAAACTATTAGTGGCTTCATTAACTTTGATCATCCCTTTTCTAAAGTGTTGATTTGTCGGATGATTACTAATATAAAAACCACATAATTCAATTTCAGTTTTTAACAATTCACCAATTTCATATTCAGGAACTTCTTCAATTAATGGTTTAGAGACTACAGATGAATCTAAGTTATGGGCAAGTTCAGCATAATTATATAATAATTCAAAGTTATTAATTAAAGTGTTGCGATTATAACCATAACTACTTAATAATCCCATCTTAATTAAATTAATTAAGATATCTTTACTTAATTCATTTTCAAAAGCCTGATTAAAGAAAGAAAATATATCAGGGCTTTCTAAGTCTATAACTTTTTTAACTTTTTCATATTCAAAACCATTTATCCCTTTTATTAATGTCAATGGTAAATATATATTGTTATCAATTTTAATAAATTTATTTTGACTATGTTTTAAATCAAAAGCTTTAATGTTTACTTTCATTACTCTTGTTTCTTCAATTAAATTTTTTATTTTACTTACACTACCCATACTCATATTTAATAAATTTGCATAAAATTCTAATGAATAGTTAGCTTTTAAATAAGCTAGCTGATAACTAATTAAAGCATAAGAAACAGAATGCGACTTATTAAAACCATAAGCAGCAAATTTTAAAATAAGTTCAAATACTTTAGTTGCTAAATCTTCACTATAACCATTGTTAACTGAACCTTTAATAAATTTAGCCTTTTCACTCTCTAATTTAGCAAAATCTTTTTTACTCATCGATCTTCTTACAACATCACTTTCAGCTAAAGAATAACCAGCCATTAAAGTTAATATTTGAATAATTTGTTCTTGATAAACAATTACTCCATAAGTTTCTTTTAAAATACTTTCTAAAGAAGGATCTAAATAATCGATTTTTTTTCTGCCAAATTTACGATCAATAAACAGATCAATATTGGCCATTGGTCCTGGTCTAAACAAGGCTACTGCTGCATATAAATCACTAAATACACTTGGTTTTAATTTCCTTAAAAACTTCTTCATTCCTTCTGATTCAAATTGAAATATTGAGGAAGTATTACCAGAAGCAAAAAGTTCATAAGTTTTTTGATTATCTAAAGAAATATTATTTAAATCAAGATCAATTAAATCTAAACAATTTTGAATAATTGTTAAGTTGTTTAAAGCAAGTAGATCCATTTTTAATAACCCTAAATCTTCTAAATAATCCATTGTTACTCCAGTTAAACAAGTTTCATTACTTTTATACATTGGAATTAATGTATTTAATGGGTCAGAGGCTATTACCATACCCGCAGCATGAGTACTAATAAGTTTCTTTAAACCTTCTAATTTAAGCGCGATACCATATAACTTTTTAAGTTTAGGCTCACTTTTTAATAAATCTTTTATTTTACTATTTAAATCATAATTAGTTTTTAAATTATATTTAGAATTAATCTCTTTTAATAATATACTTAACTTATCATCATCAATTAACATTACATTACCTAAATCTCTTAAAACTTGCTTACTTCCCAGTGTACTAAAAGTTATTATTGAAGCAGTATTATCTATTCCATACTTATTTTGAATATAATCTTTTACTTCATCCCTTTTATTATCAGCAAAATCAAGATCAATATCTGGCATGGTTATTCTTTCAACATTTAAAAATCTTTCAAATAATAAACCATATTTTATCGGATCTATATTAGTTATACCCAAAGAATAAGCAATTAAAGAGCCAGCTGCACTACCTCTTCCGGGGCCTACTAAAATATTGTTCTTTTTAGCAAATAATACATAATCATATACTATTAAGAAATAATCCACAAAATCCATTTTCTTAACTACATCTAACTCTTTTATTAATCTTTCTTGATAGACAGCACTAACTTCATTATTTAATCTTTTCTTTAATCCTAAAATACTTAAACTTTTTAAAAATTCAAAGTTATCTTTACATTCACAATCATACTTAGGTAAATTATTCTTGTTTATAAACCACTTTATATCAATTAAATCAGCGAATTTAACTGTACTCAAAATATCTTCTTCACATATATCATTATTATCAATTAACTTATTATTTTGATAATTTTCCAAAGAATAACTATCAATATTTTCACCTAACTCAATCATCTGTAAATAATTAATTAAATCCCCATCATTAAAATTAAAATATAATACTTGATTTAAAAAAACCACATTAGAGTTAACAATTAAAGCATTTTGTTTCTCTTGATCATTTTGATAAGCAAGATATATATCAGTAAATATAGTTTCAAATTCACTATATAAACGATAACTATTATATGGTAAAACTAAAATTATATTATCAGAATATAAACTTAAATCATTCTTAGTTATTTCTTTATCAAAGATTAAATCGTGAAGTAAAAATAAATTTTGTAACCCTCTAAAATCTTTAGGATATAAATAAATAATGTATTCATTGTATTTAACTTCTAAACCAACAATTGGTTTAAGATTATTCTTATTACATTTAAAATAAAACTCGGCTAAAGAAAAAAGATTATTATCTAAAATCCCAATAGTATTATAATTATTTTTAACTGCCATAGATACTAAATCATCAATTTTAATAACACTTTTAAGTAAACTATAATCAGTTTTTATTCCTAAAGGAACATAAACCATAATACCACCCTTCCTCTATTAATTATACCATGTATCACTTTATTAGATAAATAAAAACTCCTAATTATTAGGAGTTATTTTAATATTAAACATTATGGTACATAGATTGTTACATTACCTGTTTTACCTTCATCACTTAATCTAGATGTTATCCATGTTTGAGCCGTTGCATCTTTTACAACGATGTTGATACCGTTTGTTATATTTACAAACATCATTGAATAAGATGTTACAGATGAAAAATTAGCTGAATTTAAATATAAATTGGTTAGAGAACTACATTCGTAAAACATTCCCATCATATCTGTTACGCTACTTGTATCAAATGAACTTAAATCTAAACTTGTTAAGTCACCACAAAACGCAAACATTCCCCACATTGTCGTTACTTTAACTGTATTAAATGAGCTTATATTTAAACTGGACAAGGAATTGCATTCATTAAACATTCCGTACATAGTTGTTACATTACTTGTATCAAATGAACTTAAGTCTAGACTTGTTAAGTTAGTGCAAACCGCAAACATTGTCGACATTGTTGTCACTTTAGCAGTATTGAATGAGCTTACATTTAAACTGGACAAAGACTCACACCCAAGAAACATTTCAAGCATAGTTGTTACATTACTTGTATCAAATGAACTTAAATCCAAACTGGTTAAAGCAGTACAAGTACGAAACATCATGGTCATATTTGTTACATTACTCGTATCAAAGTTGCTTAAATCTAGACTTATTAAGTCATTACAATATGCAAACATATAGGTCATATCTGTTACGCCACTTACATCAAAGTTGCTTATATCTAGGCTAGTTAAAGATCTACAAGTACTAAATATACTCCTTGCATTTGTTACATTTGAAGTATCAAACGAACCGACATCCAAGCTAATTAAATCGTCACAATATTGAAACATACCTTGCATATTTGTAACATTGCTGGTATCAAAAGTACTCAAATCTAAGCTGGTTAAGGAACCACAATGAATAAACATATAAGACATATTTGTTACATTACTTGTATCAAACAAACTCAAATCCAAACTAATCAAGGCATAACAATTCGTAAACATTCCTTGCATATTCGTTACTGTATTAGTTTTAAACATTGAGATGTTATTTATTGAAGTGAGTTTATGAAATCTGGTAAATAAATATGAACTATTTGAATTAGCTAATATTATTCCGTCATTTGTTTGAATATATAATTCATATGTGTTTGCTCCAAGCCCATCATCAATAATATAAGCCATTATTCCGCCTTCGCCCGCTACCGAAACATCCCATGATTTAAATGCATTAGCAGGAACATCTATTTCGTCTTCAAAAGTAATACTTGTTATAGACTCTGCATACATCCAAAATGAGTAAGTAGAAGCATATCCTGAACTAGCTATTAATGTTTGATATTCAAATTGTTCATTAATTGTTATTTTAAAAGAGACTTGTTTATTTTGATTATAGTCTTGT
>CAZSDG010000009.1:0-26815 GCA_964605575.1 uncultured Muribaculaceae bacterium
CTGATATGTACAATATGTTTTATGGCTGTAACAGTCTATCAAGTGTAGATTTAAGTGCGTTTGATACAAGTAAAGTCACAAATATGTCTTATATGTTTTCTGGTTGCAGTGGCTTAATAAGTATAGATCTATCGCCATTAATAACAACGTCAGTAACAAATATGTATAGTATGTATTATGACTGTGGCAGTTTAACTAATATTAATTTAAGAAACATGGTTTTTACATCTGTTACTATTTATGGACAAATGTTTTTTGGTATTACCAACGGTATTAATATCGTAGTTAAAGATGCAGCGGCTAAAACGTTTGTAGAGGCAAGTCTTCTTGATTCATACAGAACTGGTAATGTAACAATTTATGTACCATAATTGCTTTACACTTATTATTTAATTATTTGTTTAATTATGGTACTATTAACATAGTAAGGGTGTGTCTTAATGGGTGACAATTTATATACATTATTAGCCATTACTTATGTAATCGTTGGAATTGGAGCGATTGTTTTAGCTTTGTATTTAATTAATCGTCATCAAAAGAAGAAGTATCATGAAATCTTGACTAATTTAGAGAGAGATAAAAACTTAATTGTCTCCGCGGCAATCTTGACTGAATTAAATAAAGTTGAAAATTTAATTAACAGTGAAGAGTTAAGAGAAATCCATAATGATTTTCAAAAAAGGTTTTTAGAGATTAAAGATGTCGATATTCCAAAAATAACAGATGAGTTAATTGAATTAGACGACTTATATGAAGAAAAGAAATATAAAGATTTAGAAAGAAAATTAGCAAAAATTGAATTAGAAATTGTCTATATTAAAAAAAGATCTAATTTTTTATTAAGGGAAATAAAAGAAATATCTTTAAGTGAAGAAAAAAATCGAGAAACAGTTACTAAACTTAAGGCTATATATAGGGAAGTTTTTTCTAATTTTAATAAAAATAAAGATTTATATGAATTAGTTGCAAAGCCGATTGAGTTACAATTTGAAACTATCGATAAATTATTTAGTGCTTTTGAAATAGCGATGGAAAATAACAGCATTAATGAGCTTGGTAAGATTGTTAAAGCCCTTGATGATACAATTGGTAATTTAAAATTAGTTGTTGAAGAGGCCCCTAGTATAATTGTCATGGGCAAAAATTTAATTCCTAAAAAGATCGAAGAAATAAAAAGTATTTACAATCGCTTAAGTAAGACTAGTTTTAATTTAGATTATTTAAATTTTGAACATAATGTTAAAGAAGCTGAAAAGAAAATTGCTGATATTTTTGATCGCTTAAAAGTTCTTAATTTAGAAGATTCAACCTTTGATTTAAAAACAATGATTGAATACTTTGATAGTTTATATAATGATTTTGAAAATGAAAAATTAGCCAAGAAAAATTATGATGATTTAGCTAGAACTATTGGAGTAAGAACAAGTAAAACAGATAAAGTTTTAAATAATCTAAATAAAAGCATTAATGATTTACAATATAGCTATGATTTAACTGATGAAGAAGTAAATGTTGTTAATGTCTTAATAGATGATTTAAATGGAATAATTAAAGATTATGATTTAATTATTGAAAGTGGTAGAAGTAAGGCGTTTCCGTATTCGAGATTAGCTAAAGAATTAGAGCTTGTTAATGTTAGGTTAGTAAAAATTGAAGATAATTTAGATTATTTATTAAGAACAATTGGTAGTTTAAAAGATGACGAAGTAAGAGCTAGGGAGCAATTAGAAGAAATAAAAGGGATTTATAAACAAGCTAAAAGGAAAATAAATAGTTACAAATTGCCACTTATTCCTAAAAATTACTACATTGAATTAATTGAAACTGAAGAGGCAATTGCTGAAGTAGTAAAGGAATTAGAATTAAAACCCATTTCAATGAAGACCTTAAATACAAGAGTTGATACTGCTCGAGATTTGGTATTAAAACTATACATTACAACTAAAGAAACAACGAGAACTGCCTATATGGCTGAAGCTGCGATTGTCTATGGTAACCGTTATCGAGTAACTAATAAAGAAGTTGAATCTGGCTTAGAAAAATCAGAAAATTTCTTTTTTCGAGGTAACTATAGAGCGGCACTAGAGCACGCTATTAGTGCGATAAATATTATAGAACCAGGTATTCATAGAAAACTATTAGAAAGATATGAAAAATAAGATGCAATTAGGTAGTGTAGTAACATTAGATAATGACATTAAATATTTAGTTTCTAATATTACAATTTATAATGATATTACTTACTATTTGTTAGTTGATACTAATGAATTAAGTAATTTTATGATTGTCTATCAAACAGACTCTGATGAAATTGAAAGTGTTGAAGATCAAAATTTGTTAGAAAGATTAATTTTATTAATGACAAAAGATATGTTAAAATAGCTCTAGGAGGGTATATGGCAAAATATAAAATAAAGAAAACAGATCTTGCAAGATATGAAGACTTATTAACAGAAAAATATTGGTCAATAGAAAATGGTAATGTTCATTATGATGAGGGTAAATTACAACTTGACTTAGCAACAGAACACCTTAAATATAAAAAATTACACGATAGTATTGATGCTAGAGTCATTGCTGGATTATCGGCTGGAGGAATAGGCTTAGGATATGGTTTTAAAGCGCCCAAATTAAGTTTATTACTAACTGTTCCTGCTGCGGCTTTACTTGCTAAAAAAATGTATTATCGAGTCCGTATGAATATGTATGCGAGATTGACAAGTATTGATAGTAAAGAACACGTATTTAGGAAGGATATTTATTAGCAATGCCAAAAAATAATAAAAATTAACTAATTGGATTAATAATATTGATATTATTAATTGTTGGTTATTATTCTCTTAATCATAATAAAACAATTAAAGATGAAAAACCTTATTCTATTAGTCAAAAAGAACCAGAAAAAGATGATAAATCTAATATAATTGAGATTGATTTTGATGAACACATTAGAAGTGAGAGTCCTAATGTAATTAAGGTTAATGTCAAAGAAAGTATTATTAATAATTTAGTATACCCAAAGTATAATCGTTATACAGTTGGTGTTTTGGTTCCTGAATCAAATGTCTTGACTGATACAGGATGGGTATATGATAATATTGAAGCGAAAAACATGAAAAGAATCGATCAAATGTTTTCAGCTCAATTAGCAATTTCCCAAGATGAATATAAAGATTCGATATTAAATGATCATGGTGTAATTGTTTATCCAGAAGCAGTTATTAGAAAAAATTTTGTAAGTATTTTTGGACCAAGTGTTAAGTATTCAAAAGGAGATGTTACAAAATATTATCGATTTTTTGTTCACAATGATGAGACAAAATATGATAGCCAAGATAATTGTGGAATGATTTCTCAATATGTTGATAAAACAAAAAATTATTACGGTTATACTGATTGTGGTGGCGATTATACGAATAATGTTCGTTCTAAAGAAGTAATTACAAAAGTTGTTGGAATAAACAATACAATAGAAGTAGATGTAGATTTTATTTATTATATTATTTCTGATAAGTATGAATTTTTTAATAAATATCCAAAACTTGATCCAGAAAGGGAAATTATCTCGAAGAGTTTGTTAAGTTCAGATGATTTTCTTCAAGGTTTTAATGATTTAGTTAACAATGGTCAAATTGGTAAGTATCGATATATATTTAAAAAACAAGCTGATGGAAAATATTATTTTACACAAGGAAAGTTACTTGGTTAGTTGACAAACCACTGAAAATGATGTATATTATCAAACCATTGAGGGGTAAAAATGGCTAGATATAAAGTAAAAGATGTGAATAATTATTTATATTATTCAAATATGGATTTAAAAATTGCTTTTGTTGGCGAAGAGACGAGAGTGTATGAAGAAGATCAACTTTCAGATTTTTTCTTAGCTAAAGCAGAAGGAGAACTTGTTTCACGTGATAAGCATAATGTAAAAGAAATGGTTTTGTCTTTAGCGCTTTGTGCAGCGTTAGGTGGATACCTTTATTATGTTTATTCGAATGAAAGAAATGATTTTTTTGAAAAATATATTCAAACAATTCTTGCTGCACCGTTGCTGGTTTTATCAGGATTAAATTCACTAAGGGAATTAATTCCATATGTTAAAAAAACCATCGCGATGAATGATTATCTTCGACTTAGCAAATTGTCTGAAAGTCATCGCTTCAAAAGCTATGTAAAAAGAAATTATGAATAATAGAGAAAGCAGTTACTGCTTTTTTCTTTATCTTCAGGCGAATTCATTATATAATAATAATGGTGATAAAACATGGTTTATTTAGATTATTCAGCAACTACACCGATTAATGTTGATGTTTTGGATTCTTACAATACTGTTAGTAAGGAATTTTTTGGTAATCCAAATTCATTACATAAGTTTGGGGTGAAATCTAAAGAATTAATTGAAGAAGCTACCAAACAAATTGCAAATTTATTAAAAATAGATAGCCAAGAGATAGTTTATACCGGTTCAGCTACCGAAGCTAATAATATTGCCGTAATAGGTGGTTGTTTATCTAATGAAAAATTAGGTAAACACGTAATTATTTCTAAATTAGAACACCCGGCGATGTATAATATTATTAATCATTTAGAAAAAAAAGGATATGAGATTGATTATGTTAATAATAATGAAGAAGGATTCATTGATTTTAATCATTTAAGGAGCTTGATTAAACCAACAACAGTTATGGTTAGTATATGTGCAGTTAATAGTGAAATTGGTTGTAGGCAGCCTCTAAAGACTATTAGACAAGTAATCAAAAAAGAAAATCCCAAAACGATTTTTCATTCGGATATTACTCAAGCAATTGGTAAAGTTAATATTAATTTTAGTGATTTTGATTTAGCTTCATTTTCTGCTCATAAGTTTTATGGTCCATTAGGAATAGGTCTTTTATTTAAGAGTAACGATATAAAAATCGATCCATTTATTATTGGTAGTGATGAAAAACAAATAATTTCTCATACTCCACATACACCTTTAATTGTTGCTATGTCAAAAGCCTTAAGAATTTCTTTACATGAATTAAATAAAAAAGAAGAACTTGTTTACAAATTAAATGAAAAAATTAGAGATTCTTTAGTAAAATACGAAAAAATAGTAATTAATCATCCTAAAAGTTCTATTCCTCATATATTAAATATTAGTTTACCTGGTTTAAAACCTGAAACAGTTATCCATGCTCTAGCTGAGGAAGATATTTATGTTTCTTCTAATACAGCTTGTTCTAAAGGCAAACCTAGCGCGACAGTATTTCTTTTAACTAAGTCAAGGGAACTAGCAACTTCTTCAATTCGTATAAGTTTATCATATTTAACAACTAATGATGAAATAAACAACTTTTTATTTCACTTCGATAAAGTTTATAGAAAATTATCAACATTGGAGGAAAAATGAGAAAGTTATTAGTAATTAAGTATGCAGAATTAAATACCAAGAAGGGTAATATCAATTATTTTTTAAAACTACTTAAACAAAACATCAACAAGAAATTAATTGATTATGATTTGGAAATAATTTATAATCAAGCAAGAATGTTTATTATTCCCAAGGAAGAAGATTATGAAAGTGTTATTAATCACTTAAAAAAAATATTCGGTATCCATGAAATAGTTATTGGTTATGAAATTGAATCTGACATAGAAATAATAAAAAAATCAGTGATTGATTTATTAATCAGTTATGAATTTAATACTTTTAAAGTTGAAACTAAAAGAAGTAATAAAGATTATCCTCTAAAGAGTCCAGAAATTAGTAAGGTAATTGGGGCCCATATTTTAAAAAATATTTCTAATCTTAAAGTTGATGTTAATAACCCAGAATTATTAGTTAATATTGAAATAAGAAATAATTTTGCTTATCTTTATTTTGCTGATATTGAAGGTGCGGGTGGATTACCTGTTGGGACATCTGGTAAAGGGTTATTGATGTTAAGTGGTGGGATTGATTCACCAGTTGCAGGTTACTTAACATTGAAAAGAGGAGTATCTTTAGAAGCTATTTATTTTGAAAGTCCTCCTCATACTAGTCAAGAGGCTAAAAACAAAGTTTTAAAATTAAAAGAAATAGTTGAAAAATATGGTAATGATATTAGACTTCATGTTATTAATTTAACAGAAATTCAAGAAGCAATTTATAAAAGTATACCTCACGAATACTTAATAACAATTTTAAGAAGAATGATGTATAGAATCGCGGAAAGAGTAGCTAAACATCAAAAATGTCACATAATTATCAATGGTGAAAGTATTGGTCAAGTAGCTTCGCAGACATTAACAAGTATGCGAGTTGTGGAAAATGTTACTAATTTACCAATAATAAGGCCACTTGCTTGTTATGATAAAGCAGAAATAATCAAATTAGCCAAAAAAATTGGCACCTATGAAACAAGTATTTTGCCATATGAAGATTGTTGTACAATTTTTGTACCAAAGCATCCAGTTATTAATCCAACACTAAGTAATTGTTTAGAATATGAAAAATTAATTGATTACTCGAAAATGATTGATAAATGTTTAGAAACAAGAGAAGTAATTAGTAAAAAAAATAACAAATTTACAGATATCTTATAGTTATTTATGATATAGTAGAAATAGAAAAGAGTGAGTTTATGAAAATTTTATCAGTAAATGCCGGGAGTTCATCATTAAAGTTTACTTTATTTGAAATGCCTGAAGGTCAAGAGTTAATAAGTGGAACCTTTGAAAGAATAGGAATCGATAATTCCCTATATACTATTAAACTTAATGGCGAAAAAATTAAAAAAGAAGTAGAACTAGCTAATCATAGTACAGCAGTTAAGTATTTAATAGATGAATTATTAAATAATAAGATTATTACTTCTTTAGAGGAATTAGAAGGAATAGGTCATCGTGTAGTTAATGGTGGTAATTATAATCAAAGTATAATAATTGATGCTGAATTCTTAAAAGAATTCCCAAATTATTTTGAATTAGCTCCTTTACATAATCCTGTTAATATGATTGGTATTGAAGCATTTCTTAGTTATTTACCAAATACAATGATGACTGCAGTATTTGACACATCGTTTCATCAAACAATGGCTGAAACAGAATATTTATATGCTGTTCCTTATGAATGGTATGAAAAATATGGGGTGAGAAAATATGGTTATCATGGAACATCTCATCGCTATGTTGATTTAAAAATTCGTGAAGAGTTAAATAAAAAAGATTTAAAAGTTATTACTTGTCATTTGGGTAATGGTTCATCAATAACAGCAATTGATTCTCAAGGTAAGTCGATTGATACCTCAATGGGTTTTACCCCTTTAGCAGGTCTAATAATGGGAACTAGAGCAGGTGATATAGACGCTAGTATAATTCCTTATATTATGAAAAAAGAAAATAAAACTATCGACCAAGTAATGGATGATTTAAATAAAAAAAGTGGTTTTTTAGGTATTAGTAATGTTAGTAGTGATTCAAGAGATATCGAAGACGGTGCACAAAACGGTAATCAAAAATGTCTTTTAACTCAAAAAATGTCAGCAAGAAGAATTGCTAATTATATAGCTATGTATAATAATTTATTAGATGATGCTGATGTAATTTGCTTTACTGCAGGTATTGGTGAGAATAGTGTTTTAACTCGTCAAGATGTTGTTAATAATCTTAAAAGCTTGGGTGTAAAGATTGATCAAGAAAAAAATAATACTCGTGGTAAATTTACAAAAATATCTACAGAAGACTCAAAGATTTTAGTATACATTGTCCCAACTAATGAGGAATTGATGATTGCTAAAGATACTTATGAATTAGTAACTAAGGAATGATTAAATGATAAGAAAAATTCTTAAATTAATTAAAAAGTATGATGAAATAGTTATAGCTAGACATATTGGCCCAGATCCTGATGCAGTTGCCTCACAAATTGCTTTACGTGATGTAATTAAAAAAGCTTATCCGAATAAGAAGGTTTATGCGGTTGGTGTTCATGTGGCTAAATTTAAATTTATCGGGTCTTTAGATAAGATTAATGAAGATGAATTAACAAATGCTTTATTAATAGTAGTTGATAATCCAAATACATATCGCCTTGATTCCGTTGATGTCAATAAATATAATGATTTAATCTTAATTGATCATCATCCAAAAGAAGATTTATTTGAGATGGCAACAGTTACTTATGTTGATGAAAAATCCTCATCAACTGCCCAATTAGTCGCTGATATAATAATGAATTCTAAATTAAAGATGGATAGCGATATAGCTTCAAAACTATTTGTTGGGATAGTAGCTGATAGTGATCGTTTTCTTTTAAGTTATACTAATTATCGAACATTTAGAACTGTATCAAGATTGTTAAAAGACTATAATATAGATATGGTTGGTTTATATGAAAAACTTTACATTAGACCGATTGCTGAAGTTAGATTTCAAGCTTATATAGCTACAAATTTAACTATAACAGAAAATAGTTTCGGCTATATTATTTTGGATGAAAAAACTATCAAAGAAATGGGAGTTGATTCATCTTCGGCTTCCAACATGATTAATGATTTTAATTATATTAAAGAATTACTTGTTTGGTCATTTGCTTCTTATGATTCTAAAAACAAACAATATAAAATAAATATTCGTTCCAGGGGCCCAATTGTTAACGAAGTAGCTACTAACTATAATGGCGGTGGCCATAGATTGGCTAGTGGAGCAAGGCTAACCACAAAAGAAGATGTCGATAACTTATTTGTTGAATTAGACAATCAATGTAAAAAATATAAAGAAGACTTAAAAAAATGAAAGTTGAAACATACAAAAAATTAAAAAATGGTTTATATGAAGTAACAATTAATCAAACCAAATATAAGTTATATGATGAAGTTATTTTAAAAAATAATTTGCTATTAACAAAAGAGATTGATTTAATAACTTTAGAAAAAATATTAAATGATAATGAAGAATATAAAGCTTATTATCTTGCTTTAAAATACCTTGGTATAAAATTAAGAACAGAAAAAGAGATAATTACTTATTTAATTAAAAAAGAAATAACTGAGCAAGTAATAGATAAGACTATTAAAAAGTTAAAAACTAATAATCTTCTTGATAAAAAAATATATTTAACAAGTTATATAAATGATCAAATTAATCTAACTCTTAATGGCCCCAATAAAATAATTAATGATTTAATAAAACTTGGTTTTGAAGAAGAAGAAATACTTAATTACTTGGATATTAATGATCAAATTTGGGCAGAAAAAGTAAATAAAATAATCGCTAAGAAGCTTAAATCTAACCATAAATTAAGTAATAATGAGTTTAAAAAGAAAATAAAAAATGATTTATATATGTTGGGTTACCAAGATAATATCAAGGAATTAATTGCTGAAATTAATTTTGATGATACTGAGATGTTTTTATCTCAGGCCGATAAATATTATGATAAATTAAAGAAAAAACATAAAGAACCAAATAGCTTAGCGTATGCATTTAAAAATAAAATGTACTTACTTGGCTATAGCCTTGAATTAATTGAAAATTATTTAAATAAAAAATCAGAATAGATCTGATTTTTTTTAGAAATAAATTAAGGCTTTACTTGATAAACGATTTTTATTTAAGGGGATTTCCTCATTTAATACTTGATTATATTCATCAATTATCCTGATTTTTAAAATTATTTCATTTGTTACTTGAATCATTTCAGTAGATAGTTTATTTTCTAAATTTATTCTAAAAGTTTTTAAGTATTCAACTAGTGAAGTCGGTTCAGCAGGACTAATATATTCAACAGTTTCAAGAATTTTATTATCTTCTTTTATGACCAAATCAATAGAAATGTTTTTAATATTAAAATCTTTCTTTTCATAACTTAAATCATCAATTTTTATTAGATTAACTCTTGGTGTTTTAATCATAAGGGCATTTTTAATAACATAACCATTACTTTTGCCTGAAATTTTTACTATTGTGAAACGATTAAAGTTACCAAAAAAATATATAACAATTAAAGTAACTAAAATTGCTCCCATAATAATGAAAGCTTTGGCATTATTGTTTAATTTTAAATCTTTTCTAAAAAACATTTTCTCCTCCTTAATTTATTATTCATTATACCATACTTGAACAATATCTGTACTACTACTAATTGGCATTGGATCAGGTAATTCTAGGGTGGCTAGAGTAGGGATAGCAAAGGCTGTTCCAAAACACATTGCCGAACCAGGTTTAGAGTCTTTGATTTTTTCAACAGTAGTTGTCGAAATATTTGTAGTTATACCTTTAATCATTTCCAAATCATCAGGGTGATACATTCTAAAGACAACAAAATTAGAACATTGACTAATTGCAGTTTTAGATAACTCACTAGGTCTTTGTGTAATTAAGCCAAGAATAATTCCATATTTTCTTCCTTCTTTTGTAATCCGATCAAAAATGTTGTAACCAAGAATATTAATATCATTGTCATTTTGGACATAACGGTGGGCTTCTTCCAAAATAATATGGATTGGGTAACTAGTTTTAGCTGTTAAATCAGTTGCAAAGTTAAAAAATATCTTACTAAATATTTTAGTTAATACTTTAGCAAACTTCTCATCTATTTTACTAAAATTAAAATTAATTACTTGAACTTTTTCACCATTATCAGAAATAAACAATTTTTTTACGTAGTCATTAAGAGAAATAAAATCTGAATAATCAAAGACATCATTTAAATCACTATTAATTATTGAATCTAATCTAACTTTTAATACATTGTTAATATCAAATACTTTATCACTCATTAAGATTCCTTCACCAATCAAAGCAAATTCTAAAGCATAATAAATATCTTCTAAGTTATATGTTAGAACTTCATTTTTAGTAATTGGATCTAAATCTTGTTTAATATTTTTTTCTAGTAACTCAACAACTAAGTGTACATTTGCCATTTTTCCTTGACTATCGATATTTAAACATTGTCTTAATGTTCGAACATATCCTGGTTGCACAATTGGTGCTTCAAGGTTAATAACACTAGTATTATATTTAGTTAAGACAGCAATTATTTGATCTCTTATTTGATTAGCATTTTTACCACTAGTAAGGATATCTAAAATTGCTGTACAAATAATATTGTTTTTCCAATCTAGTACTAATGATTCTTCACTTTTGAAGATTGCAACTAAAGATAAAGCTTTACTAATAATACTAACTTGAGTTGGTTCAGTTGCATCTAATAAAAGAGCAAGATCATCAGCGTCTAAAAGAAATGTTGGTATTTTTATTAGACTACTACTAACATTTTCCTTTACATCAGTTGTATAGCTTCGAAAACCAATTCCTGGTAAACTATTAAGTTTAGAAAATGCATTGTTATATTCACCATAAACATCAAAAAGAGCAATATGGGAATTAATTGGCATTTTATCATCATTATAGTAAAAAATATTTTGAATTATCCTTGCTGTTCCACAAGATTTACCACTACCAGTATTTCCTAAAATAGCAAAATGAGCATTTAAAAATTCATTAGTTTTTCCACAAACATTAAAGTTATCATAGGTAGAACTTTTACCAATATAAAGGTTTTCCTTATTGGCGATATCCTGACCGCCTAATAATAATTCAACTTCATTTTTATATATTAGACGACAACCAGATTTCAAACTAGGTTTTTTTAAAATTCCAGCTGAAAACTTGTCATCAATTATTTCTCCAATTAATAAGACATGAATTTCTTTTTGTGAAATACTAATTACTTCACCAACGGTATCACGATTATTAGAAGAGAAGACCACGTGAAAGTTAATAATATTTGTTTCAGTTTCACCAGTCGTGTTCTCCATAATGATTAGATCATCTTTGATGCTTAATATTTTTCCGAACATAAAACACATCCTATTCTTATAATAATTTTAGCATAGATTAGCTAAAAAAAGAATATATTCAATTAAAAGCATTACTTTTTCAGTAATGTTTTTCACCATTTTTTACCAGAGTAGTAAGAATAATCACCAATATTTTCAGAACTATCGGCTCTTTCACTACGACTGTTACCAGCTTTCTTATTTGTTTTCTTTAATTCTTCCTCAACACCATCAGGATCTTGAGGCTGTTCTTGAGGTTTTTCTGGTTCCTCTGGATCAGGTTTTGGTTTTGGACTAGATTTTTGTTCTTCTAACAACTTTTTAATTTCTTCTTCTAATTTTTCAGCATCTTCACTTTTGCCACTGTCATCTATGTCGCTAGCGCAATCAAATCTATACAAGTTATTTTTAGCTGCATCTAATTGGTCAAACGTTTGCTTTTTATCAAATGTTTTATCAATTATTTTAATCATTGCTAATGATTTATTAATTATTACATCACAAACTCTTTTCTCTGGTGGATGCTTTTCTAAAGATTCCTCATATTTTTCTATTGCTTCTTTATATTTACCAGTATTATATAAAATATTTCCATCATTATAATAAGCAATATATGATTCATTGATATTCAAAAAATATAGTGTCTTAACAAGTGTCTTATCAAAAACATTATTATTATAGTTAAGAATAATTATTTCATTTATAGTAGTAAATACAAGTAGTTTAAATAATACTATACTTAATAAAATCAATATATATTTAATTACTTTTTTCATATGCTACTTCTCCTAATTTTATTAAATTCAATCATTAATAATAATAATAGAGGTATAACTAAAAAATAATATGTATCACCATAGGTGCTTTTATCACTAGTTTGGATTCCATTTACTATTAAATTATCAAGCACTTTAAGTTGACTATTTAAGTTACTTTGTTTACTCATGTTAATATAATTAACTCCCATATCACTAGCAATTTTTCTTAAATTTCTTTCATCTATTTTAGAAAGCGCACGTTTTGTTCCGCCGATTGAATGTTCAACCACATACTTTTCTTGTTCATCATAATTGTTGTTTTTTAACATATAACCACCTTGAGTTGTCCCATAACCAAGAACTGCTCCAGAATCAACAAGCTTAGAAATCTCTCTATAGCTATTTAATCTTGAATCATCTGTAATTTCACCATCACTAATAAAGAAGATAACTCGAATACGATCCTCATATTTTTTTGATGATTTCAATTGTTTAACAATCGTCTCTATAGGGGTATTTAATGATGACCCTTTAGCATATAACTCTTGAATTGGTTTAATAATCTCTAATGATTCTATAGCTAAATTTGTATCCTTTGTATAAGGAATAACGATTCTTGATTTATTATTAAAAGTAATAATTGAATATTTTGCTCCATGTAAGCGTTTAATAATAAATTCACAATCTTTTTTTACCCCAGATATTCTAGTATTTGTTCCATTATAATCTTCAGCACCCATACTTAGTGTTGTATCAATAACAAATAGAACATCTAGGTTATTAGCAACAACTTTTGATTTTTCTGAAGGAATCATAAATCTTAAATTAATAGTAAAAATTAAAATAACAATAATAATTTGAGTAAGGCTTTTTTTATTAAAGATAAAAATATATGTAATTAGACCTAAGGAAATTATTAGCATTAACCAAATAGGAATGATTGGAAAAGATCTCATTTAACCACCTTCTTACTAATTAATATGATGCCAATGATTGAAAGAAAGAGAATAATTAATGGAACTTGCGGAATATCAACAGTCTTAGTTTCAATATTGCTATGTAACAAAGTTTTAGATGTAGCCTCAATGTCTTTAACAATACTATTTAAAGATGTTTTTGAATGTTCATAATATTTCCCGCCAGTTCTTTCAACTGCGTTTTTATATTCACGACGAAGATCATCTTTCATGTTTTTGATTCCAATTCCAAAAACCTTAATATTTCGATTACGACTTATTTCTGCTGCTTGATCGATTGTCGCGATTGGTCTTCCTTCAAGTTCATTATCAGTTGAAAATATAATAATTCTTGTTCTTTCTTCATTTAAATTAGAAAAACTATAAGCACATGAAGCTAAACCATCACCAATTAAAGAACTACCTCGCTCGGGAGCATCTTCTAAAGTACCATTGACAACATATTCTCGAATATACCAATAATCTTTACCATATTCATTTTTATAACCGGTTTCACCAGCCTTAATTGACTTTTCAATCATGCTTAAAATATCTACAACGTACTCATAGTCATCAGTTAAGGGAACCAAAAGCACAGAAGAAGAATTAAAAATTGAAATCCCAAATCTTTCGCCTTTCATCTTTTTAACAGTATCTTTTAAACTACTGACAAGTTCCATATTCAAATCATTAACAGAAAGTGAGACGTCTAAGCAAAGAAAAATATCCCGATTATATAGTTCAGTGTTAGTTGTACTGGTAATTGCTAATCGCGAAATTAAGATTGATGAGGTAATAATTGCTACTCCAAAAACAACAAAGATTAATCTTTTAAGAATGTTATATTGTTTTAATTTTTTTTGATAATAACCAGAGTTTTTTAAAAAATGAGTATTAGCAATTTTTGAACCAGTTTTAAATAGAGTATCTTTTTTTCTAAATACTATAAAATAACCAATAATAAATATTAAGACAAAAACAATTGCAAAAGGGTATCTTAATTCCATCTTTCAATCACCGCCTTTGTTTTTTCTAATGATAAATTAATATTTCCACCAGAAATTTTAGAAAATTCTGGGTCATAATATTCACTAACCAATTCAGATAAAATCGGTAGATTAACTAATCTGATTTCTTTTAACGTATAATTTTGAACTTTAATATTTGTTGCTTCAAAAATAAAATTTCTTATTAAAGAGCTAAGTGTTTGAAAAGCTTTTCTATTTGATATATTTTTATTATTAATATCTGTTGCCAATTTTTGAATTTGCGTTAAATATTTTCTTTTTATACTCAATAAATTTTTTTGAGTTGGAATAAATATTTCTTTTCTAATTTTTCTTTTATTTAAATATTTTTTAAAAAATAAAAGCCCAATAATACAAATTATTATAATTATTATTGGTATTATTGAATAAGAAAATAAAGGTCTTAGCTCAGTTGTTACTTGCATATCTATGCTCCTCCAATAATTTTATTAATTTATAGCTTATTTCTTTGGTTCCGCTGATTGAAACCATACTAATATTATTTCTTTTTAATCTTGCTAGATTTTTATCAATAATATTATTTTTAATTTGAGATTCAATATTATATAATTTTGAATCATTTAATATAAAATCTGGAATGTAATTATCATTATTGACATCATAAACATCATCACCAGTCATAAAATTATCATTAATGTTAACTACCAAAAGATCATGTCTTTGATTGACTTGTTTTAATAAATTAGTTTTCAAACTATCAATTCCATTAATATCAGTGATAATAAATATTATCATTTTTTTGGCAATATTTTTGTAAACAAATTCCAATAAATCATTTAAATCAACGTCTTTAATGTCAGCATATTTTTCATAATCACAAAGATATTCTTCCAAATTATATAAATTATATTTAAAGGGCTTATATTCAAATTTATGGGGGTTAGCAAAAGCCATTCCAACATAATCATTATTTTTAATTGCTAAATAACCCATTGTGCCAGCAACAAATAAAGCAACTTTCTTTTTGCTTTCATGTAAATCAGTATCGGCACTCATTTTTTTACCAGTATCCATAATAAACATTATATTATGCTTTTTATCAGCAATAAATTGTTTCACTAATAGAGTTCCGCTGCGAGATGAGGCTTTCCAATCTATATCTTTGACATCATCATTAATTACATATTCTCTTAAATTTTCAAAGTTCATACTTTTTCCAATATAAACAGATTTATATGTTCCATCTAAAATGTTAGTCGTTTTTTTATTCGAATAGATTGAAATATTAGCTTTTATTTGATTAATATAATTTAGTTTCATGGAGTAGGAACTGCTCCAAAGATTGCATCAATAATTTGTTCAACTGAGACATTATCAGCAACGGCAGAGAAGTTTAGTGAAATACGATGTCTTAAGACACTATGTCTTAATTCTTTAATATCTTCTGGAATTACATGGGTTCTACCATTAATTAGGGCTAAAGCTTTAGCGCATTGCATAAAAGCAATTGAGCCTCTTGTACTGGCTCCAAGGTTAATATATTCTGCTAAATTTCTGGGAATATAATTTTGCGGAAATCTAGTTGCTAACATTATTTGAGTAATATATTTTTTTATTGCTTCATCTAAATAAACTTTATCTGTTAATTTTTGGAGATAACTTAAGTCTTCAATTTTTAATACGGCTTTAGGATTATCAAACACTTTTCTTTCCAAACGATTTAAAATTTCAACTTCCTCATTAGCTGTTGGATAATTAACTTTTTCTTTAAGAAGAAATCTATCTAATTGAGCTTCAGCTAATAAGTATGTTCCTTCTTGTTCAATTGGATTTTGAGTAGCAATGACAACGAATATTTCAGGCAGTTTATAGATTTTACCATCAATAGTGATTTGTTTTTCTTGCATTGCTTCCAAGGTTGCACTTTGTGTTTTAGCACTTGAACGGTTAATTTCATCAAGCAAAACAAAGTTAGCATAAATAGGCCCAACTTTTGTTTCGAAGTTACTATTGGCATAATTAAATATTTGTGTTCCTATAATATCGCTTGGTAAAAGGTCAGGGGTACATTGGATTCTCGAGAACTTACCATTAACGGCTTCAGTTAAGATTTTAGCCGCGGTTGTTTTTGCTAAGCCAGGTACCGATTCTAACAAAATATGACCATTTGCCATCAAAGAGATTAGTAATGCTTTGGCTAAACTTGCTTGACCGACAATTCTTTCTGAATAATAGTTGTTAATCGTAGTTACTATCTCATTACTACGATTGAGCTCCTCGGGTGAAATTTTAATTTGTTGATTATTTTCCATCTTTTCATTCTTCTTTCTATTTAACAAACAATTTCATTTGTTTATTATTTACCATCTAATTTAATATTATACTATTTTTCAGTAAACCTCAAGCAAGTAATTGAAAAACATTGAAAAAAATATTGTAAATAATATTGTCAATTACTTAAAAATATATAAAAAGACTATATATATTAATAATATTATGCTATTCTAGATTTATAATAAAGGTGTGTTTTATTTGAAATGCACTAATAAAGAAGAAAGAAGGAAAAAAATGAATTGTACAAATTGCGGAAATTTACTTACCCCTGAAGATCGCTTTTGTAAAAACTGTGGAACTCCGGCAAATAATCCCGGCCCAGTAACAAATAATATGATGAACAATAGCGGAATGCCAAATAATCAACAAATGAATGGAATGGGCTATTACCCTCAACAAATGCCTGGTAACAAACAAAATAAATCAGTTATTATTGCAATAATTGTTGGTGTGGTTGTTGTCGCATTATTAATTGTTGGTATAATCTTAATCCCAAAATTAATTGACAAACCAGGTAATAATGGTGGAGGTGGGACAACTGATGATCCATCTGTTTCGGTAAGTTCTAAAACACCAGGAGTCGCGACTACTCAAACCTATAAAGTTGATTTTTCTGGATTTACATTTACTTTACCAGAAACAATGGATTATGAGATAGAAAGCGATACCTTATCAATTGGCGATAAAGAAAGAACTTGGTTAGTTCAATTATTACTTGGTGAAGGTAGCTTTGATACTATAAAACAAAATAAATTTAAAATTCAAGATAATTTTATACAAGAAGGATTTTCGGCAAAACCAGCTGAATTAAAAACAATAAATGGTAAAGAGTATGTTACAGTCGAACTTGGTTTAGAAGGTAAAGAAATAGTCGGAGCATACACTAAAATGGGCCCAATTACCTTTGCTTGGATTGCTTGTTATAATCAAGACGGTACAGTAGATTATAATATATTAAACGAAATTACGCCTGTTATAGCTTCGGCAAAATATAAAGACCCATCTGAGGGTCTAAGAGATTCTGGAACGTTTAATTTTGATCGAAATAAACTTTCTGAAAGTGCTAAGCATTAATAAATTGACTAATTAATTTTATTATGCTAAAGTTTAATAGTATTTTGAGGAGGAATAAACATGGCAAAAAAAGTATCAACTAAAAAACCATTGGCTGGTAATAAACGTTCGCATGCATTAAATGCAACAAGAAGAACCCAAAAACCAAATTTACAAAATAAAACTATTGATGGTGAAAAGGTAATTATTAGTGCAAGAGAAGCAAAAAAATTAAAATAAGGGTAACCTTATTTTTTTTATAAAAAAACATTACTGTTTTAGTAATGTTTTTATTTTCGATCCTTTTCATTAGCTGAATTAATTAAATAATTCATATATTGTGAATATTGTTCGCTAAGCTCTGAGTCAGTTATTTTCATATCGTTTTTCTTACGTAAATCAATTAATGAATCAACTTTTAAAACAGAATTCTTATCAATTTTATCTTCAACGATTTTATCAACTATCTCTTTTTTAGAATCTTCTAAACTAGCTTTATCTTTAGTTTCCACTTTTAAGATTATGTTATATCCTAATTCGGTTTTAATTGGTTTTTTACTTAGCTCACCAACTTTTAAGACACCAAATACTTCATCATCAAAAGCTTTTTCCATCACGCCTTTATTAAAGAAGTCTAAGTCTCCACCTTTATCTTTTGTTCCAGGATCGTCAGATTTTTCTTTAGCAACTTTCGCAAATTCTTCTTCTAAATTTTTTGCTTTGCTTAATTCAGCGATTATTTCTTCAGCTTTTTTTAAAGCTTTTTCATCTTCTTCTTTTTTTTCTTGAGTAGTCATACTATTTGTTACATTAGGCTTTATTAATATGTAACTAGCACGGACATCACCAACTATTTCTGAATCATAGTAAGTTTTAATTTCTTTATCTGTTACTTTAGTCGCTACATAATCTTTAGTATATTTTTCTCTTAATAAGTTTAAGTATAAAGTTCTTTCTAATGCTTCAACAGTATTAACACCATATGATTGTCTTAAATATTGATTAAAGAAATCTTGATTAAAATTTGCTCCTTTATAACCAAACATTGTTTTAATTCTTTCGACTTCTTCTTTGGCTTCTTCCTTAATCGTATCTAATTCATCTTTATATTTACTTTCTAATAGTGTTTTATCAATTAATTCAATTAATGAACCTAAAGCATAAGTTTCTTTCATTTCTTTGTATAAAGTATCATTACTTACTTTTAAATTTTCTTTAAAGGTAACGATTGCTTCTTCACCATTTTTCAATTTAGGAACTTCACCACAACCAACTGCTAAAAGTACTACTCCTGTTAAAATTAATATTTTTTTCTTCATAATATCCTCCTTGACAATAAATAATATAACAATTAATTTATTATCTTGCAACAATAATCAATCTATTATCATGGACTTTTATCTTAACATTAATTATAATTTATGTGGTGATATTAATGAAAACAGAAGATTTTAACTATGAGTTACCTGAAAACTTAATTGCTCAGACACCGCTTTTAGATCGAAGTACATCTAAATTATTAATTTTAGATAAAAAAACAGGAAGTATTCAACATGAATCATTTGCTAATATTGTTAATTATTTGGATTCTAATGATGTTTTGGTAATAAATGATACAAAAGTAATTCCAGCTAGGTTAATAGGTACTAAAGAAGAAACGGGTGCAGTTATCGAAATATTATTATTGCATGAAATAGTTAATGATGAGTGGGAGTGTTTAGCTAAACCAGTAAAGAGATTAAAAATTGGTACAATAATAAAATTTTCTGATAATTTAATAGCGAATATAATTGAAATAAAAAGTGAAGGTATAGTTGTTGTTAAATTATTTTATAAGGGTATTTTAATGGAAATATTAAATGAGCTTGGGGAAATGCCTTTACCACCATATATTCATGAGCAGCTAAAAGATAAAGAAAGATATCAAACAGTTTATGCTAAAAATATCGGCAGTGCAGCAGCACCAACAGCTGGCTTTCATTTTACAGAAGATTTATTAAAAAAAATTAAAGAAAAAGGCATTAAAATTGTTAATGTTACATTACATGTTGGTTTAGGAACATTTAGACCAGTTCAAGTTCTCGATGTTACTAAACATGAAATGCACAGTGAATATTATCAAATGTCTAAATATACAGCAGAAGTATTAAATGAGTCCAAGAATAACAATAAAAGAATTATTGCTGTTGGCACAACTTCAACTAGAGTTTTAGAAACAATTATGAGCGAATACAATGAATTTAAAGAATGTTCTGGTCAAACAAATATCTTTATTTATCCAGGTTACAAATTTAAAGGAATAGATGCTTTGATAACTAATTTTCATTTACCAAAAAGCACATTATTAATGCTTGTCAGTGCTTTTTCAACTAAAGAAATAATTATGAATGCCTATCAAGAAGCAATTAAAAATAACTATAGATTCTTTTCTTTTGGTGATTCAATGTTTATTAAATAGTTGAAATCTTGAAGAAATCATGTATAATAACAGTGATTTGAAGGGGATATATAATGCAAAAAATTAAGGAAAATATTTTTGATAAAGTAAAAAGAGGAATGAATCCAACACTAGCAAAAGGCTTAAAAGCAACTAGAAAACACAATTTAACTATAATTAATGAACATCCTGATGTTAAACAAGCTATCTATGTTGCTAACCATTATGATTCTAAAGATATTCCAGTAGCATTAGAGTCTATTGATAGACATTCTTATGTTTTAATAAGCGATGAAGATAGGTTTACTCCAGGTGGCATTATGCTTAGTATTAATGGAGCACTTTGGCTTAATAGAAGACATAAAAAGTCAAGACAAAAGGCTGCTAAAAAAGTTTTGAAACATTTAGCTAAAGGACATAATATACTAATTTATCCAGAAGCAACATGGAATTTATCGCCAAATCTATTAATGTTACCAATGAATTATGGGGTGATTGGTTTTTCGCTAGAGACTAATGTGCCAATAATTCCAATTGGAACTTATTATAAAGATAATAACTACTATGTTAAATTTGGTGAGCCATTTTATCCTGGGCAAACCGATTACCCAATCATAAGAGAATCTGCTTTAAAAGTTCTTGAAGGTAATGAAAAGTCTATAGAAGCTATTAGAGATTTAAGAGATCAACTAGCGACTTTAAGAATCGAATTAATGGAGAATTTTCCAATAGCTAATCGCCAAGAATTGGCTAATAATTATTGGGAAGAAGATATAGCTAGACGATATAATGCTTATAAGAGAGGGAAAAAAGACCCTGCGGGTGTTAAAAAGTATGAATCTCAATTTATTTTTAGAGACAAGAAAATAATAACTCCAGAAGAAGCATTTTCTTATATAAATCCTGTAAACAATAATGAAGAAATTGTCAAATTGCTGGTAAAAAAATAAAATAAAATAATAATCATGCTATACTGATAATTAGTATAGGATGTGTGTTATGTATAATTTATATATTCCAGTTCAGTCTTTGCTTATTCTTTTATTAATAATGATTATCTTTTTTTCTAAGAAAAAAATTATTACTAGTGAAACTAGAATTTATGGTATTTTACTAGGACTTAGTTTATTAAATATTATCTTAAATATTACGGCAATTTATTTAGCTTATAAACATGGTGTTCCCGATATACTATATTTATTAAATCATTTAGACTTACCAATATATTTTTTCTGGGCATCTTTATTTTGTTTGTACCTTTTATATATATTTTTAGGACAAGAAAAATTTAAACTTTATAAAAAAATAAGGATTTTTGTTATTTTAATAAATTTTATTTTGATAGTTATTAGTTTGTTTTTACCACTAGAAGTAATTAATGAAAACGGTATAATGTATGCTAAAGGTACGTGTGTTAATTTTGCTTATACTATTTCAACAATCTATTTAATATTATCTGTGATATTAACTGCTCTTTTGATAATAAAAAACAAGGAATTCAAAAAAATTATTCCTGTTCTTTCTTTAATTGTATTAGGAACTACAGTCGCGGTCATCAACCGTTTTATTCCCCAACTCATTATTGTTCCATCGATGTTAGTTCTTTTAGAATTAATTATGTACTTTACGATTGAAAATCCAGATTATAAACTAATGTTAGAAATGAGTTTGATTAAAGAAGAAGCAATTAAAGCTAATAATGCAAAAACTGATTTTTTATCAAGTATGAGTCATGAAATAAGAACTCCTTTAAATGCAATTGTTGGTTTTAGTCATATTATTAAAGATGCTGAGGATTTGGCAGAAGCAAAAGAAAATGCTTCTGATATTGTTTCAGCTTCTAATGTATTATTAGAAATGGTAAATGGAATTTTAGATGTTTCCAAGATAGAATCTGGTAATATGACTTTAGAAGTAGAACAATATGAGTTGAAAAAACTAGTTGAAACTGTCATTAATACAATTAAGAATAGAGCCCAAGAAAAAAACTTAGAAATGCGAGTTAACTTGGCAGAAGATTTACCAAAATTTTTAATTGGTGATCAAGCTAATATTAAAAAAATACTTTTAAATCTTTTGACAAATGCTGTTAAGTATACAAATGAAGGTTTTGTTAGTCTTAATATTCATTGTATTAATAAAAATGATATTTGTAATTTAATAATTAATGTTGAAGACAGTGGTCGGGGAATTAAACCAGAATATATAGATAAATTATTTGTTAAATTTAACCGTTTAGATATGGACAAAAATACAACAACAGAAGGAACAGGATTAGGTTTGGCTATAACAAAAAAGTTAATTGAATTAATGAATGGTCAAATATTTGTTCACAGTGTATATGGAACAGGTAGTAGATTTAATGTTGTATTACCCCAAAAAATGAGTGAGTTTGTTGAAGTGTCGCTTCCAAAGGTTGAAAACGATGAAAAACCAATATTTACTAATAAAACTGTGTTGTTAATTGACGATAATACAATTAATTTAAAAATAGGGACTAGGTTATTAAAACAATATGGGTTAGAAGTTGTAGGGTGTTTAAGTGCCTTTAATGCTATGGATTTAATTAATCAAGGTAGAAAACTTGATTTAGTACTTTGTGATGATATGATGCCTAATATGACAGGAACAAAACTAATGAAAAAATTAAAAGCCAGCGGTTATAAAACACCGATTGTTGTTATAACTGCTAATGCTATGGTAGAACATAAAGATCAATATATTAAGTCTGGCTTTGATGATTATTTAGGCAAACCAATTGAGATCGTTGAATTAGTAAGAGTTCTAAATAAATTTTTAACGTAAGGAAGTTAGTATGAAAATAAAGTATGAATTAGTTAAAAAAGAAAAAAATACTCAAGCAAGACTGGGGAAAATAATTACTGCTTTTGGCGAATATGAAACACCGATGTTTATGCCGGTTGGCACTGTTGGTTCAGTTAAAAATATTTCACCAGAAGAGTTATATGAAGTAAAAGCAGGCATTATTTTAGCTAATACCTATCATCTATGGTTAAGACCGGGTGAAGATATAGTTAATAATGCTGGTGGGGTTCAAAAATTTATGAATTATAAAGGGCCGATGTTAACCGATAGTGGTGGTTTTCAAGTATTTTCATTAGCTAAGCCCAAAGACATTACCGATGAAGGGGTAAAATTTAAGAGTCATTTAAATGGGGAGTCATTATTTTTAACTCCCGAAAAGTCTATAGAAATTCAACAAAAAATTGGGGCAGATATTATTATGAGTTTTGATGAATGTGTGGCTTACCCATCTACTTATGAATATATGAAAGAGAGTGTAGAAAGAACATTGGCTTGGGCTAAAAGAGGTAAGGATACTTTTGTTGATAATGGTCAAGCTTTATTTGGTATAGTTCAAGGTGGAGAATACCCTGATTTAAGAGAGAATTGTGCTAAAGAATTAATTAAAATGGATTTTGATGGTTATGCAGTTGGCGGAACAAGTGTTGGTGAGGGTAAAGATGTAATGTATAAAATGATTGAATATTCAACCAAACACTTACCAGAAGAAAAACTAAGGTACTTAATGGGAGTAGGCGACCCGATTGATATTATCAACGGTGTTGAAAGAGGAATAGATATTTTTGACTGCGTTAATCCAACAAGACTTGCTCGTCATGGACATGTTTATACTAAATATGGTAAAATAAATATGAAAAATAGTCAGTATAAAGAAGATTTAAGTCCTTTAGATGAATGCGATTGTTATACATGTAAAAATTATACTAAAAGTTACTTAAGACATCTAGTTACTGCTAATGAAATGTTAGGTTCAAGATTACTATCAATTCATAATATTAAATTTTTAATTAAATTAACCGAAGATCTTCGTAAATCAATTAAAGAAGATAAGTTATTAGAATATAAACAAGAATTTGAAAGGAATTATTATGGTATCAAATAAAGTAATATTTTATTTATCTTTGATTGTAATTGTTGCTTTAATTGCAATTCCTACAATCAATAAAATAAATGAAACTCATACTGAGAGACTTTTTATTGTCGAAACAAATCAAATCAAAGAAAAGGCAATGGATTGTTATTTGAAAAATGAATGTAAGGAAAAAACAACATTAAAAGAGCTTATTGATAAAAATTACCTGGTTAGAGGAATTGATCCAAGAACTGATGAGTATTTTAAAGATGATGTTTATGTAATAATAAAGGATCATAAGGCAATATTATTTATTGATAATATTGAAATCAAATAATTGTTTTAATAATTATTTATATGTTATAATATTTTTAGAATAGGTGGTTAGTATGAAGGACACAAATTTATTAAAGAATAATGGAGTTAATTTAGATAAGAGTTTAGAATTATTAGGAGATATGGATACATATAATGATACTTTGGTAGATTTTTTAAACGCAGTGTTTGATAAAATGACAAAGATAAAATTATATAAAGACTCTAAGAACATGCCAGATTATGCAATTTTAGTCCATTCGTTAAAAAGTGATGCTAGATATCTTGGTTTTGATAAGCTTGCTGATATTTCTTATAAACATGAAATTGAAAGTAAAGCGAATAATCAGTTATTTGTTAATGAGAATTTTAATGAATTAGTTAATGAAGCAGCGAGAATTGTTACTTTAGTTAGACAATATTTAGGACAAGCTCCAGTTCAAACCAAAGAACCAGTAAAAGAAACAAGTATTGATTTAGAAATTACTCAAGATGCTTTATTAGTTGTTGATGATTCAAGCATTATGCAAAATTTCCTAGAAAAAATCTTTAGTGATCGCTATCAAATTATTATTGCTTCAGATGGTAAAGAAGCACTAGATGTTTTAGCATCTGGTCATAATGATAAAATCCAATGTATGTTACTAGATCTTAATATGCCAAATATTAATGGATTTGAAGTATTGGAGTATTTAAAAGCTAATAATTTATTTAATGTTATTCCTGTTTCAATTATTACTGGAGCTGATTCACGAGAAACAATAACAAAAGCATTTTCATATCCAATTGTAGATATGTTAACTAAACCATTTACAGAACTATCAGTTAAAACAATAGTAGAAAAAACAGTTACTTATAAAAAGAAATAAACATAAAAAAATTCCCCTAGAGGAATTTTTATTTGCTTAAAATTTAGGTCCTGTTTCTTGTTTTTCTTCAACTTGAGCAGGTACTTCGCTTTGAGTTTTATTATCGTATTGCCCACCTTTTTTAATTCCTGTTATGACTGTTCTTTTAGCAGTGCTTAAATCATTGTAACTACGACTAACATTAACATAACTTGCTTTACCAATATTAACTGGTAATTTAAAATACTTATCATAACCTAAAGCAGGCTCATGCAATTCACTTAAAACTAAATCTTTTAATTCTAAATTTCTTACATAATCTATAGAGTATGGATAGTAATCACGATAAATACTATCGCTCATTAGCGTGCCTTTTTCATCGATATATTTAGCTTTATATTCGGTATTTAAAAGAGCTAACCCTTTTTGTTCATCATTAACTAAAATTCCTTCAGAGCTTTTAATAATGACAAAATCTTCGTCCTTTAGACTTAAAGTGGTTTGAAATAAATGTTTATCATCTTTATGTCCTGGTATTTGATTAGTGTCTTTAAATTCACAACTAATTGTAACTTCTTTACCATTACTTGATGTAATAATTCTTAAATCTTCATCAAACTTTGGATCGTTAAGTTTAACACCTCTTATTTGAGCAATATGATTTAATATTTCTGCTAATTCATTATCAATCGCGGGATTATTTCTGAATTCTTCGACTAATTCAACAATAATTGGTCTAATTTTATTTCTAATTATTTCTTGCATAAATGTCATCTCCTTATTCATATAATAACAAATTATTTAATAATATCAATTTATTTTTAATAATATTTATCTTTTTTACATGATATAATCTAATTATGAAAAGTATATATAATATAAAATTAAATGAACTGGAAAATTATTTTATAAATAATGGTGGTAAGAGGTATCAAGCTGCTCAGGTTTTTGATTGGTTATACAATAAAAAGGTAACTGATTTTAAATTGATGAGTAATCTTAATAAACAAACTATAGAATTATTAAATAGTAATTATAATATTAATCAGTTAAAAATAATAAAAAAACAAAGTGAAAAATTAGCTCATAAGTACTTATTTGAATTAAATGATGGCTCTTTAATTGAAGCAGTATTAATGAGGCATGATTATGGCAATAGCGTTTGTGTTTCTTCGCAAGTAGGTTGTAACATGGGTTGTTTATTTTGTGAAAGTGGTAAATTACCAAAGGTCATGAAAAGATTACTTAATGTGAGGCCGCTGATAACGATGATGATGGTTCTCATTTTGAATTAAAAAGTCCCAAATCTATAAAATTCCATAAACGTGAAAATGAAAATGATGTTGCGGTTATGAAAAAAAAAATAAGATGATTATCCAATTTACAAAGCGTTAAGAAAGAAAAGCTGTCTGAG